>DAOVDS010000195.1 GCA_030669415.1 bacterium | reverse complement strand
ACAAGCCCGACGAGAAAGCTCCTCGACTCGAACTGAGCGGAAGGCCCGGGCGTGATACGGTCCTTCATAAAAGTCCCGCCTAATACCCGTGGGAGGAGACGGTCTGGCGTTCCTTATCAGGGTCGGTGGAATTGGATTGCTCGGCCGGGCCCTTGTCCTGGTTTGCAGGCTCGACGGTTGAGCCTTCGGCCTCTTCCTGCGTGTGCCCCAGAGGCACGGTGGGAGTGATATTCTGCTCGCGCTCGACCTCTGCGTTGCTCTTGAGCTGGTCGTCAGTCTGACTGTCCTGCTCAATCGTGGCTTTCCTGCCGAGATTGTTTGTCGCCTTGACGGCGTTCTCGTAGACCTTTATCACGTCACCGTAGAAAGATGTAATAACTTCCCAGTCAGTCCCCTTTACCGAGGTAGTGGTGTGCGGGGTTGAGACCTCGAAGTCCGACTGGATTTCGCCGCGCTCGACCTTGACGCGCACCGAGCCAACTGACACTTTCAGCTTGGCTTCGAGCTGGGCCTTGGCCCTAAAGAACGTGGATATCTGGACTTCGGTGAGCGAGCCGACTTCGAGCGTGCTGTTTCCGGGGAATCGCACGATGACGGTCGAGTCAAAGCCGGTGCAAAGCGCTCCGCCGCGTGCGACCTTCCCGCCTTTCTTCGCCGCCGCCCACTCGGCATCGTCGGATGCCCTGTATTCGCAGTCGCCCTCTATCTTCTCGATGTAGGGCTCTTTCTCCTCTTCCTTGTCTTCCCTGGCGGGAGCCACCTGTTCTTCAGCGGGTTCGGGCGCAGGCGGGGCCTTCTCTTCCTGGGCGAAAGCACTGCTGCAGACGAGGAGCACGAGCAGACCCAATACCGGCAACACAGCATTTTTCATGGCATCAACCCTTGTCAACAGTGTTCTTGATGTACTCTCCGGCCTTGCGCAGAATGCTCAGGAATTCCCGCCCGGAAACGGTCGAATTCTGGGAGCCCTTCTGGATAATGCCGAGCTTCTGGCACTCTCGCAGAGCGTATCGCTGGCCCGGCCCGAAGACCTGCATTGTCACACCGCCGCGTATTCCCATGACGCGCACAAGCATGTTTGCGAGCATGCCGCGCGTCAGGGGCGAGTCTTCCTTGTACTTGTCGGGCCAGTGGTCCCCAATCATCTGTTTCTCGGAAAGGAACTTGATGCAGGACTGGTAGGACATGTCCAGGCGCTTCCCCACAGCGAAGAGGATTACGCCCCGCATGCCGTCATGGAATGAGACCTCCTGCTTGTCGAGCACGCTGCGCGCAAAGGAAGCGCTGCCCGCGTTGGATGCGGCAGGATTGTGTATGGGCCCGGGGACGGAGGCGCAGCCCGCGAGCAGGAGCAGGATTATGAGCATGGCTTTGATTTTCATCTGTTCCCCCACTTTAGAAGCTGTAAGTCATTCCGAGGAAGAAATAGTCAAGCTGCCTGCGCATGCCGCCCTGAAACGCGGAGCGGCGGGCGAAGGCGTTTACCGGCTGGAAATGACCGTACTTGACTGTAAGCAGAAGGTCGCTGTACACTTCCCAGTGCGCAAACAGGTCGAATTCCCAGCCGACATCCTTGTTTTCAAGCGCCTGGGCGACGCGTGTGCTGATACCGCCGCCGCGCTTGTCCTTCTGCAAGTCGATAAGTGCCGCGCCAAGGCGCAGCTTGCTGAAGGTCTTGTCTCGTTTCAGAGGCATGAAGGAAAAACTGAGCCTGTAGACGTGAAGGTTGGCGACAAGCGGGTAGAGCGCGTAGCCGGTCTCGGCGTGGCCGAAAGGAACGAAAACCTTATCGTCAGTTCCAGACTCATTGCCGAAATCCGTGTCGGTAGGGGAAATCCTGTCCTTGTCACCGGAGCCGAACATGTATTGAAGCGCAAAGACCATATTCATCGGGCCGCCGAGAACGTACTCTATTTTGCTGTCGAATCCCCTCGCCCTTATATTCTCCTTGGGGCACAGCGGCATGAAGAAGCTGTCAGCATGGCGCTGCCCGCTGCACAGTATGCACTCCGCGTGGTACTTGACGTTCTTGCCAATGGAGCCCTTGCTGCCAATCGCGAAGTAATTGGAATGGAAGATGTAGTTGGCCCAGGGCATATCCGGATTCTCTCCCTGCCTGTCGCGCTGGAGCAGAAGGTAGACGTAAGGCGTGTGGTTCGCCCACCTTTTCAGCTCTACCTGGGCGCCATAGAAATTGCGTCTCTGGCGTTTGCTTCCCGGCTTGCTCTGGTCAATGTTGTTCTCGCTCGGTATCGACTGGGCGAAGAAGAAGGTAGTGTCCAGTATTTCGAGTGATATGTTCGTGCTGATGCCGTCGTGCACCTTGCTGTAAGTGAAACCGCTTCCCAGTTTCAGGAGCTGCCTGCCGAGCCTGAACCTGAACTTCTTCACGGGGTCTTCAACCCCTTTTTCCTTCTCGGTGCGGTACTCGTAAAAGCCCATGTCGAGCCGCGGCTTGTAAATCCTGTGGTCCCTGCGTGCTCCGTCGCCCTTGCTGTAGTCGAGGCTCAGCGTGTTGACCCTTGCGTACAGGCGGTGGGTCTTGTCAAGCACGAAATCCGACCAGGCGTACAGGCTGTGCGTGCGCAGCGTGTGCCCGTGTTCGGTAAAGCCGCTGCCGGGTAATTCGTAGTGGTAGAAACCGAACTTGTACCAGAAGCCCAAGTCGAAATACAGATGCTCCTTTATCTCGGGAAACTCCGCGGACTTCTCTTCTCTCTGTTCCCTCACGAGCTTGTCAACGAAGTCCTGTGCCTGCAGGTTCGCCTGCAGTGCCAATGCCCCGAGGAGCATGAAGCAGAATATCAGGCATTTGCGATTCATTGCTACTCCTTCCGAAGCCCTCGAAGCGGGAATGTTAACAGCAGGCCGGGTGCCGGTCAAGAGGGAAAAACAGAATACAGGAATACAGAACGCAGGCTTGAATTGTCGGGTCTTGTGAGGTAATCTGTGTACGGTTGGCGCCAGGGAGTTAGTGTTCAGATTTCTTTTCTGCAAGCGTCAATATACATAGGGAAGTATCGTGAACAATGATGGCTACATGCTTGTGGAGCTGATTCTTTCAATCGCACTGGCGGGACTGGTGGTTGCCACGTGCCTGGAAGTTTCCGTGACGAACATGCGCGGGTCGCAGAAGGCCCAGAACATAGATGACGCAATCAACCTGTGCGAGGAGCGGCTTGAGCAGGTCAAGCGCCTGGCGCTGCTCAGGCCCGGACAGGGGAGCAATCCGGACAGTCCGGCCCAGTCCCCGTTTCTTCCGGCGCTGAGCGATGTGAGTATCGATGGGTACGACGGGTTCTACCTGACGGAGTCGGACTACTACAACAGTGTCGACCCCAGCGTGCCCGGCTCGCTCACTGCGCTTCGGCCGCAGGCGCAGTTGGACAGGATTACGCAAATCGAGGGGCTCGACGACCTGCCGCTCGGTGATGGTCCTGACTACTTCAAGGTGACTGTATCGGTATTCTGGAAAGAAGGCTCATTCGCCGTAACCACGTATGTTACAGCGAAATAGACGAGACAGGGAAAGCAGAATACAGAATGAAGGAAACAGAATACAGGCCTCAAGCCTCAAGCCTCAAGCCTGGAGCTGGTGTGACCCTGGTTGAGCTGCTGCTCGTGATTCTCATAGTGGGCCTTCTTTTCGGCTCGCTTGCCGGAACCTTTGTTACAGGTTTCGATACGTGGAATGCTGAGAGCCCGAGAATCGACTTGCTGCACAGCGCGGACCTGGTTCTCATGCGTATGAGCCGCGAGCCGAAGCTCGCCACGCGTGTCACGAAGGCAGAACCTCTCGAATTCGGGTTCTTGAAGGAGAAGGGACTCTGCGCGGGGACGGACCAGGGTGTTTTCCTCTACGACGGTGCCCCGGGAACCTGGGAGCAGATAAACGGTACTGCGCCCGACACCATCCCGGGTGGCGTCTCGGTGTTGAGCATCCTTGGGCCCCTGGATGGCAGGCTGCTGGGCGCGGCGTCTGACGGCAGCGTCTACTACAGCGACGACCTGGGCGCGTCGTGGAATGCGGTGAAGCTCGGCGACAGCACGGAGGTCCGATGCCTGCTGGAGGCGGCGGACGGCTCGGCCATATATGCGGGCACAGCCAACAAGGGCGATGTGTACAAGAGCACCGACGGCGGGCTCTCATGGGGCAATACGGCCAATCTCATTGACGCGGGGGCGCAGGAGGCGGTGACTGTCTACAGCCTGGCGGAGGATTCTGGTGGCAATATCTTCGCGGCGACGGACGGCACCGGCAGTGCGAACATCTTCAAGAGCGCTGACGGCGGCGCCTCGTGGGCTGCGAACGCGATTTCCAGCATCCCGCCCGACACGTGGGTCTACAGGAAATCCCTCACTGTTACGAACCAGACGGCAAGCGCCCTGACAGACTACCAGGTCATGCTGGACATAAGCATCATTGCAGGCAAGATGAACTCGGACTTCTCCGATTTGCGGTTCACCGATGGCAGGTACCCGGAAACGGGCGGAGACTACGATTACTGGACAGCCTCTTACGTGGCGGACGCGAGCGCGGTCATTTTCGTCAACATCCCTTCAATTGCGGCGCTGGGTTCGGTGACATTGTACATGTACTACGGCAACGCCTCTGCCGGCTCGAACAGCGACGACGCGATTATGGATTTCATGGAAGTGGGTAAGTACAAATTGCGCAAACAGAACAACCCCGGACAGTGGAGAGGCAGGGTAAGCTTCGATAATAGCCTGTCGTTTACCAATCCAGTTACTATCGCGCAGCCGGATTACACTTATGCCGAAGCAGACGAACTGGTCTTGAGGATAAGAAATGTGACCACTGCTGAATTTCGCCTGAAGCAACAGGAGCCTTCCAACAGGAACGATAAACACAAGGAAGAATGGATAAGCTGGATGGCGGTCGATGCCGGTACGTGGATTACTCCGGATGGAAAGAAAATCGAGGCTGGCATCTTGGCCAACACAACCGCCAACATGCACAAGAACGCCATGAGCCCCGCGAGTGTCTCATTTACCTATTCTCTCTCCAACCCCGTGGTCTTTTCGCAGATGATGACCTGTGTAGAGCCAATCCTTCTAGGCGTCTTTGCCAAGACAAGGCAGCGTAATGTTACAGGTACAAGCTTTCAGGTAGGGATGGAGAACGAGGAACTCTCACTAATCGCACATGGAACCGAAACGGTGGGCTGGATTGCATTCGAGTCTGGAACCGGCACATGGGACATGGACTCCTCGATACAATATGAGATTGGTGTGACTCCCGATTCAGTTACTCACAACTGGTACACGCTGACGTTTGCGGGTTCGTACTCCTCCGAGCCATTTTTCACCGCGTGGATGCAGACGCGCGACGGCGGTGATTCTTCCGAACTGCGGTGCAGGAACCTTACGAGTGCATCTGTCCAGTTCTTTGTTGAGGAGGACACCACGGCAGATGGCGAGACAGGCCACACCACCGAAGTTGCAGGCTACATTGTGGTTGGACAGACAGGAATCCTTCCGATAGCAAAGTATGTTTCCCCGGAGCCGGCAGTTGTCTTTGGTGCGGAAGAATTCCTGCTGACCATTGACACGGATATTACCGCCCTGAGCATAGCACGGACGGGCAGCTTCTATGCCGGGACCGAAGATGGGGATGTGTACAAGAGCACGACCGGGGGTGAGAGTTGGTCTCAGACGGGAGACCTCGCGCTGGCCACCTATGTCTACTCGCTTGCGGACAACTGGCGGGGATACATTTTCGCCGCGACGGTGCGGGTCACGGGAGCCGTGTTCAGGTCAACCGACGAAGGCGCCAACTGGACAGTTCCCGCCCCTATCCCGGCGGACCAGGTGAGAACTCTCGGTACTGCAGTTGACCAGACCCTTCTAACGGGTACGGGGACGGGCGGCCTTCTCTTCAGAACGGTGGATTCCGGCAGCAACTGGTCAGCCCTGCCCGCTGTCCCCGGTGTGTCGAATGTGTACAGCGCGATTCCCGTGTTCGAGAGCGTGAAGTACTCCTGGTCGGGTACGCCCTACTTCCCGGGCGAAGACCCCGCCAACCGCCTTGTCAGAGCCGTTTTCGGCACTGCCTCCGCAGTCGGTGACGGGTATCTGACAAGCCTTGATTTCAGGTACTTCAGGAAGAACGGCACTGAGTTGACACCGGCGCAAAGGGCGACCCAGAGCGGCAGGGATACTATTGCGATGATTTCGATTTCGCTCACACTAACCCTGGATGACAAGACAGTCTCAAAGGCGACCGCAGTGTATCTTTCGAACAACCGGTCGGCGCAATAGTGGCGTGGCCACTTTTTTAGGAGATTGCCCCTGATGGGCATGCGAACGAAGCACAGGTGCGAAGGCTCAACGCTTATCATCGTACTGTTGATTGGGAGCGTGGTGCTCGCAGTGGCCGTGGCTCTTCTCGGGAAGGTCACGGGTGCTCTCAGGCTTGCAGGGATACACAAGATATCCATGCATGCCGGCTACATCGCCGAGGCGGGAATCGAGCGCACCAGGGCGCGGCTCAGCGACGAGGCCGACTGGACCGACACAGTTGCCCTGCCGGACGCCCTCTATACCAACGAGCCGCTTGCGGGCGGCAGCTACACAGTCACCCTCTCTGAGAGGGATGTGGACGAAATCACCGTTACTTCGACCGGCACAGTCGGTGGCGTTGGCAGGACAATCGAGACGCGCCTCAGAGTCAGCGCCCCGTGGTGGGACGACAACTACAAGTGCCGCAGGACTGTGGACATCGACAACGCCAGCACCGAGATTCTCACCGACTACCAGGTCAGAATGCAGGTTGACTTCATCCCGGGCGCCATGGACCCCGACTTCAACGACCTGCGATTCACAGACAGCGTGAGCAATCCGCTCTCGTTCTGGGTCGAGAGCTACGTCACGGGAGTCAGCGCCATTGTCTGGGTCAAGGTGCCCTCAATGCCCGCCTCCGACACGGTGACGATATACATGTACTACAACAACAGTGCAGCCGCATCGGCCAGCGACAGGGATGCGACGATGGACTTCATGGAGCTGGGCAGCCACAACCTGCGTAGACAGAACAGCCGGGGGCAGTGGCGAGACACAATAGCTTTCGATGCTGCTGCGAATTTCACCAGTCCCGTTGTCATCGCGCAGCCGGATGTAACTTACAACGAGACGAATGAGCTCGTGCTGAGGATGAGGAATGTCACAGCAGCCAGCTTCAGGTTGAAGCAGCAGGAGCCGCGCCCGCCCAGGAACGACAGGCACGGGGCAGAGACAATCTGCTGGATGGCGCTTGACGCCGGCACCTGGCAAACACTGGATGGCGTAAAGATAGAGGCCGACAAGTATTCCACCGGCGCCAACATCCATGCGGAAGCCTACAGCGTCAACACCTCGGATGCGATTTCGTTCAAGTACACCCTCAATTCTCCCGTCGTGCTCTCGCAGGCCATGACCTATGATGACAACCATTTCGTCAAGACGCGCCAGTACAACCTCAGCAGTACCGGGTTCAGGGTCGGCATGGAGGAAGAAGGAGATTCGACTTCCGGCCACGGGACAGAAACGCTCGGCTGGATTGCGGTAGAGTCCGGCAGCGGCACGTGGGAGGCCGTGCCTTACGAAGTGGGCAAAACGGCCGACGCGGTTACGGACTCGTGGTATCCAATCAACTTCACGCAGGGCTACACCGCGGCGCCGGTCTTCCTGGTGTGGATGCAGACGCGGGATGGCCCGGACTCGTCAGGCATGCGCGCTGATTTGCTTACAAACAGCTCGGTGGCAGTCAAAGTCGAGGAAGACACGACCTACGACGGCGAGACAGGTCACATTACCGAGATAGTGGGCTACGTCGCTGTTGAACAGCCTGGCATATATCCCATCGCGAAGTATGTCTTCCCGGAGCCGGTGGTCACAATCGGCGAGGAGGAGGGAAGAAAAGGCACTACAGTCATTTACCGGCGAGAGATTGCCGAGTAACCTGCAGCGGAAAAGACGTGAGGCGTGAGACATGAGGCGTGAGGGGAATGCAGAATACAGAATGAAGAATACAGAATACAGGCCGCAAGCCTCAAGTCTCGAAAAAGGCGTGGGGAATTACAGCACCGTCATTGTCATTTTGGTTGTGCTGGCCATGTTCCTGGCTGTCTTTCTGGCGCTGCGGGCAGACCTGCACACCATAAGGGAGGGCACCGGCGGGCGCGCGACCCTTGATGATGCTCTCAAAGACCACCCGGATAAGGGAAAGGGTGCAGCCGGCCAGCCGGTGAAGAAACAGCCGCGCACCGGCCCGGTCAGAAAAATACCTGAAGACACCTGCGTCCTTTCAGGTCGTGTGACTGACCAGTCCACGGGAAAAGGTGTCGCCGGCGCGACAGTCAAC
>DAOVDS010000367.1 GCA_030669415.1 bacterium | reverse complement strand
GAGCCAGAGGTGAACACAGGTGAGGACAAAGGGAGAAAGACGTTTTGGCATTTGGACTTTGACATTGATTTGGCATTTGGATTTTGGGCTTTGTCATTTCAAATCATATCCCCATATCTGGACAATCTCCATATCTCCCTTCTTACACAACTTCTGCTGACACTAAATGAGCATTGTCAAGAAATCGAGTGTTTTTTTCAATCCATCTTCAAGCGTGGTTTCGGGGTTGAAATTGAGGACATTACGGGCAAGTGTGATGTCGGCGCAGGAACGGCGTACTTCGCCCGGCACCGCGGGGGCGTGACGGATTTCCACTTCAACTTCCGCGGCTGAAACTGCCAGGCCCGCGAGGTGGTTTATCGAGGTTTCTACCCCGCTGCCGATGTTCACGACCTTACCCGGCGCCTTCAGGCTGCTGGACGCAAGCACTAACGCGCTCACAGCATCCTCGACAAACACGAAATCCCGGGTTTGCTCCCCATCACCGAAGACTACGGGCGCTTCTCCCGCCAGCAGGCATGTAAGAAATTTCGGTACAACAGCCGCATACTCCGAGGCCGGGTCCTGCCTCGGGCCGTAGATGTTGAAAAACCTCAGAGCTACCGAAGGAACCCCGAGAAACTGCGTATACAGGACGCAGTAGCTCTCACTGGCCAATTTCTGCGCCGCATAGGGTGAAAGCGGCTTTACAGACGCATTCTCGGAGATTGGTGGAGGCGTCTCATCGCCGTATAAGGCGCACGAGGAAGCAAACACCACCCGCGAGCAGCCGACAGCCCGGGCAACCGCGAGTACGTTGAGCGTGCCTGTAGCATTCACATCGTGGGCTTCCTGCGGATTCTCGAACGAAAACCTCACGGATGGCAAGGCTGCGAGGTGGAAGACGCTCTCGAACGCTTTCGAGGCGAAGAGCTCCAGCAGCGCTGCAGTATCCCTGATATCACCCTCAACAAACTCAAGGTCACCTTCAAGCCCCTCGATGTTCTCGCGCCTGCCGGTAACAAGCGAGTCAAACACGGTGACCGAATGGCCATCCGCAAGCAGTCTGCGCACGAGATTTGAACCGAGGAAACCCGCACCGCCCGTAATAATGTAATTCGCCATTATCCGATATCCATTTTGAACTTGAGCAGCTTCATTATGTCGCGGTTGCTGACTATGCCGATAACAGTCCCATCCTCAACGACAGGCAGTCTGCCCATGCCATCCTGCGCTATTTTCATAAGCGCGCCGTACGCGTTCTCGTTCGGGGAAAGGGCGTGCGCCACCGGCTCAGTTTCCATGATATTCCTTACAGTTCCCACATCCCACTCTTCACGCGGCACAGTCTTGAGGTCGTGCGTGGTCAGCATGCCGACCAGCTTCCCGTTCTCAAGCACGGGGAAGGAATTGAACCTGAACCTCATGAAGTAATCGTGGACCGCCGTTCCGATAGGCGTGTCGGCCTCGATTGTCACAACGCCGGGCTGCATCACTTCGTGCACGAAATGGCCTTCGAGCCCCTTTCTCATAAGTACCTGGTAGTATCCCGAGTCGGCCGCCTGCTGCAGGAAGAATCCGATGAACACGAACCAGATACCCCCGACAGGATTACCTGTAAAAAGGCTGAAAAGCCCCAGCACGATAAGGACAATGGCGAAGCCCTTGCCGATACGGGATGTTATGTAGGTCGCCTTTGTGACATTACCCGTGTAGTGCCAGATGATTGAGCGCAGCACCCGCCCGCCATCCAGAGGGAACCCGGGCACCATGTTAAAGACCAGAATCATGAAATTGATAAGCCCGAGATAGAGAAACAGCGCGGCGCCAACAGTCATCTGCATAAGCTCGCCCGAGAGTCCCTGCAGCAGAACGAATATCCCGAAGAAAACGGCTGACATGATGAAGCTTGCCACCGGCCCCGCAATCGCCATCTTGAATTCCACTATCGGGCTTCTTGGCTCTTCGCTCATCTGGGCAACACCGCCAAGGATGAACAGGGTGATCTTTCGCACAGGCAGACCGTTCTTCACCGCAACGACCGAGTGCATAAGCTCGTGCAGCAGAATCGACCCGAACAGCAGAAACGCCGCGGCGGCCCCAAGCAGCCACCGCTGAAGCTCGCTCAGGTGCTGGAAGTTCTCTCCCCCGAAATAGCCGTCCGCCACCGTCCACGTGACAAGCACGAGAATCAGTATCCAGGACACATTTATCTCGATAGGAATCCCGAACACCCTGCCCACCTTGAAATTGCCCCGCAGCACTGCGCATTCCTCCAGAAAACCGGCTGCCGCCTCGCGTATACTAACAGATTCCCACCCCCACTTCAAGTCCCACGTTCGATCTGTAAAAAGAGTCCTTTACGTAGCAACGAGTTACGTCGAGTTTTTAACAATTTATGTAGTTAGTATGCACTTCAAACACTCACACATTTGCACCATCTTTCCACGCCTGCGCGCGAAGGGCCCAGACACAATTCTCACGCGCTCCCATAATAACACTTGACAGAACCCGCTTTATACGTATACTATACGTAGACGTATAGTGTATGTATAGTGATTGTCTCCCAGGGAGAACGGAAATGGCAAGATTAACAGTGTATCTTTCAGACGATTTGAGCAGAAAACTGGACAAATTCAGGGAAAAGCTCAATATTTCAAGCATCTGCGCGACAGCCATTGAGAAGGAAATCCGGATGCTTACCGACCTCCCGGAGGATGACAGGAACCTCGACGAGGTTGTGGCGAAGGTTCGCGAGCGCATCATGCGCCTGAGGGAAGGCAAGCTCAAAGAGGAAAGAAAGTGGCTCCAGAAGGGCTACGAAACCGGCTTTGCGTGGGCCACGGATGAGGCCGACTACGAGGGCTTGAAAAAATACGGCGATGGCATGCCTGTAATCGAGCACAGGCCCAAGGGGGCGAAGCACACGCGCTATGTGCGCTCAAGGGATGAGATAATGATAAGGCAGGCGGCACCCGAGTGCCCGCGTGACATGCTGGTGTTTCTCGAGGAAGGCTGGATGAAAGGCGTGCAGGCGGTATGGAACCTCGTCAAAGACAAGCTGTAGACAGAACCACGCCCCTGCCCCGCAGAGCACCACCTTCACAGCAATTGCCCCCAATTGACAGTTGACTTCCGATGGCCGGCACAAAGACATCCAAGAGAGGTTAGGGTCGGAACATGAGACATCAACAGGATTAACATTGACACTCTTGTCTCTATTATGTTCAATTGGTTTTGTCTGCCGAAACGCATATGAGAGGGAGAGCATGCCGGGTATCAACAAGGCTGAACTGGAATCAGCAATCAAGCAGCTCATTCAGGAATATGACAAGGCCAGGAGTTCAGACCCATCTGAAGAGGATGTCAAAAGGAACCTGATTGAAAAGCTCTTTGAATACCTTGGATGGAAGACAGACGATTTTGAAGTCTGCCACCGGGAAGCCCATATTATTACATCGGGGTTTGTTGATATAGCGCTGAAACTGGATGAAAAGAGGACTCTGTTTGTTGAGTGTAAGAGATTCGGCAA
>DAOVDS010000194.1 GCA_030669415.1 bacterium | reverse complement strand
AAAAAGTCATCAGGCTATATTTCCAAGCTCCAGTATGGGAAGAACCACGGCGAGGACGATAAACCCCACAACCACCGCGAGGAACACAATCATCATGGGCTCCAGCGCGCTGGCTACCTTCTGGGTTGCGAGGTCCACTTCCTCGTCGTAGTAGTCGGCAATCATCTCGAGCATCTCTTCGAGCCTGCCTGACTGCTCGCCGGTTGCAATCATGTACCCGACAAGCGGGGGGAAGACGCCGGATTGGCGCAGCGGGGCAGCTATGTCGGCGCCCTCTATCACGCTGTCGTGGATAAAGTCCACAGCCTTGTTCAGGACCGAATTGTCCATAATCACGCGAATGACCTTGAGCGCATCAAGGGCTGGCACGCCGCTGCGAATCAGCGTGGCGAACGCCCTCGAGAAGCGCGCGATAAGGTTCTTGCGGATAAGCTCGCCGAACAGCGGGAGCTTCAGCCACAGCCTGTCCAGCGCGCCGCGGCCGCCCGCAGTGCGCGCGATGGCGCGGTAGGCGCTCATGAGGCCGAAGGCAACCAGAATCACGAGCCACCAGTAGCTGACTATGAAGTCGCTGATACCCATAAGCAGGAGAGTCGGAGTTGGCAGCACGCGGCCCGCGTCTCTCAGGACGCCGGTGATTTTGGGCACGACAAACGTAACGAGGAAGGCTGCAACCAGAATGCCTATCACCAGCATGACAGCCGGGTAGACCATGGCCGCGGAGACCTTGGCGCGGGTGCGGTTATGTTTCTGAAGGTAAACGGACAGCCGGCCCAGTACTTCGTCGAGGCTGCCGCTGGTCTCTCCGACGCGTATCATGTTGACGTAGAACAGGTCGAAGTACCTGGGGTGTGCGCGCATCGCGTCTCCAAGTGTTATTCCCTGATTGACCTTCTCGCGCAGGTCGCGAAACACGATATTGAGCTTTGAAGTTTCTATCTGCTCGACCAGGGCTTCAAGCGCGTCCGCCACAGGTATGCCGGCCTTGAGCAGGGTGGCGAACTGGCGCGTCACGAGCGAAAGCTCGCTGACTCTCTTGCGCGAGAGAAGGCGCTCCCACATAGGCACCTGCGGCTCTGCCTTTTCCTCGCCAATCTGTTTTATGTCCATGAGGAAGAGGTTGCGCTCCATGAGCCGCAGGCGTGCCTCGCGGGCGGAGTCGGCCTCGACTATGCCGCGGCTCTTCTTCTCCTGCGCATCAAGAGCTTCGTACTGGAAAACAGGCACTCCTCACACCTCTCAGAACGAATCAAGCTGAGTAACCCTGACAACCTCTTCGGGGGTGGTCACTCCCGCGTACATCTTCGAGAGCGCATCTGCGCGCAGCGTGACAAGGCCGCGCTCGACTGCGCTCTTCTTTATCTCCGAGGCGCTCACGCGCCTGCCAATCTGCTCTTTCACGGCATCATCAACGACGAGTATCTCATAGATGCCGGTCCTGCCGAGATAGCCGGTATCGTTGCAGGCCTGGCAGCCTGTGCCGCGGGCGAGCAGCTTGACAGGCACCTCCTGCAGCTCGAGGCTGAGCTCTCCGAACTCCGCCGCCGAGGGTTCATACTGCTCGCTGCAGTGGGGGCAGACCAGCCTGATGAGCCTCTGCGCGAGAACGGCAAGCAGGGTCGAGTTGACGAGGTAGGGCTCTGCTCCCAGGTCGAGCATTCTGGAGACTGCGCCGGCCGAGTCGTTGGTGTGAAGCGTTGAGAACACAAGGTGGCCGGTCATCGCGGACTGGACGGCGATACGAAGAGTCTCGAGGTCTCGAATCTCGCCGACCATGATAATGTCGGGGTCCTGCCTGACAATGGAGCGCAGGCCCCTGGCGAAGGTCAGGCCTTTCTTGTTGGAGACCTGTATCTGGCTGATTCCCTCGAGGACGTACTCGATAGGCTCCTCGATTGTGATTATGTTCATGCCGGGCGAGTTTATCTTGCCGAGCGCTCCGTAGAGAGTGGTGGTCTTGCCGCTCCCGGTCGGCCCGGTCACGAGGATAATGCCGTGAGTCAGGCGTATCAGCCGCTGGAAGGTGGCGTAGTCCTGCTCGCTCATCCCTATCTTCTCAAGCTCGTAAACACCGGTGGACTTGTCCTGAAGGCGCATGACGATGCGCTCACCGTTGGCGCAGGGGACGGAGGAAACGCGCACATCCACTTCCCGCCCGCCGGCGGTAAACGACATCCCGCCATCCTGGGGCAGCCTGCGCTCGGCGATGTCCATCTTGGCGAGCACCTTGACACGGCTTACCACAGCCTCCTGCACTTTCTTGGGAATCTTCATGTGGGTGTAGAGGATGCCGTCAACCCGGTACCTGACACGGACGTGGTCGATAAAAGGCTGGATGTGTATGTCACTTGCCCTCATCCGTACCGCCTGGAACAGTACGCCGTTCATCAACTTGACAATGGGTGCCTTGTTGGCCATGTCAAGCAGGTCTTCGGACTTCTCAATCGCCCTGGTGATGCCCTCGAAAGAGCTTTCATCCAGGTCCTCGAGCGCCTCCTGGGCCACCGAGCCGTTGCTTTCGTAAACGGCGTTGATCTGGGCAAGTATCTCGCTCTTGGTGGCGCACACGGGACTTACCGGCCTGCCCAGGCGGAATGCAATCTCGTCAAGCGGGTAGAGGTCCAGTGGCCGCGATGTGGCGACAATAACACAGCCGTCCTCCTTCGACTCCAGGCCGACGAGGCTGGCGCGCCTCGCGAATTCTCGCGGCACCTTCTGCGCAAACTCGCCCGAAGGCTTCAGGTGCGAGAGGTCCCTGACGTAGGGAATCTCCAGCACCTCCGAGCACATGAGAAGAAACTCATCCTCGGTCAGGATATTCTTCGAGACCAGCATCTCTTCCACTGGCATGCCGGCATTCCTGCATTCCGAGAGAAGCGCTTCGAGCTTCTCTTCCTCGACCTTTTCCAGGCTCAGTATCTGCCGCTTGAGCAAGTCGGGCAACATTGTATAGTGCTCCTACTTGTTTTCCTGCGTTTCCTGCTTTTCCTCTTTGCGCTCTCCGGGCTCCTGCTCAGGGATGTGCGCACTCAGGCCCATCGCCTCGTTCCACTTGTCCTTGCTTATCTTGTTGAGGTCCTCGAACTCCTCGTCCGCGAGGATTATCGGGCGTACGAAGAGATAGAGCTTGGAGCGTTTCCTCTCCACAATGTCGTAGCGGAAGAGCTGACCCAGTATCGGTATGTCCATGAGAATCGGCACACCGGTACGCGACTTGATAAGCGTATCGGAAGTCAGCCCGCCGATAATCACCGTGCGGTTGTTGGGCACTGTTATCATGGTGTTGACGTAGTTGGTGGACTTGGCCGGCGGGATACCGGGGGTCATGGAGGCGCCCAGCCAGGTATCCGCCTGCAGCATAATCTCAAGCCTGATGTAGTCGCCTTCGCTTATGTGTGGTGTAAGCTGGAGCACCGTGCCCGCATCCTCGAAGCCGGAGAACGAGACCTTGGTCGTGGCCGTACCCTGGCTCGTGCTTGTCGTGGGCTCTGATATCAGGCTCGAGAACGATGCCTCCTCATTGTCATTCACAAGCAGTATGGGTGTTGAGCGGATATTCACATCGCTGTTCGTCTCGAGGACTTTCAGCAGAAGCGGTATGTTGCCGTAAGTGCCTTTGGTTATTCCGGCAAACAGGCCGCTTGTGGTTGTCGGGACCCTTGTGGTGCTGGGGAACCCGGTGGCACCCCCGCTTCGCTCGCCCACACCCCAGTTTGTGAACCCGGCACCGCGCGGGCCTCCCGCGGGGTTGTCAACCGCAGACCACTCGACGCCCAGCTCAAGCTCCCTGTCAGCCGAGACATCGATTATCGCGACCTCGAACATTACCTGCGGGCGGCGCTGGTCGAGCTGGTCGATAATCTTGCTTATCTCCTCATGCACATACTCAGGCGCGATAACAATAATCGAGTTCAGGTTTGTATCCGGCACCACAACCGGCTCCCCGCCGTACTGGAACTCCTTCTTCGCCTCAGGCGCGTCTTCTTCTTCCTCTTCCGGCTCCACCCCGAATTCATCCTGGGTCAGCAGCGGCTTCGGAGCACCCATGGCGCTCGAAATCCGCTTGGAGCTTGTCCTGGACTTGCCGCCTGAAGGCATCGGCATCGAGCTCTTTGATATCTTGGAAGAGCTGCTCCTTGCGCTGCTCGTCGTGCTCACCTGCGCCACTGAAATACCGAAAAGGCTGCCAATCTTGCTGGCGATATCCTCGGCATCGGTGTTCTTGAGCTTGTAGAACTTTATCATCATGCGCTCCTGCGTGCCGAGGAAGCGAAGCTGGTCGAGCACTTTGGTGATTTCCTCGTGTATGTCCGGCGGCGCGTTGACGACTATGGAGCCCAGGTCGCTGTCGGGTATTATCACCGGGTCAACACCGTACTTCTTCGTAGTAGTTTTCCCGCGCGTGGTTTGTCTTGCCCGACTTGTAGTAGTGCTTGACCCTATCGGGATGTTGTAGAGCTGGCTGAGTATCTGGGCCGCACTGTCCACCTGCGTGTTGTCAACCTCGTAGAAGCGCAACTCGTTGTCGCGCGGGCCTACCACATCAATGACAGTTAGCGCCCTTTTCACCTCTTCCTGCACCTCCCTGGGCGCAACCACGATAACGTTGTTGAGGTTGTCGTCGGGGATAATCACCTTCTCAGCCGTGAGCTTGCGCGTCTCCTGCGTTGTCGCACCCCTGCCGCGGGTGCGGTAGGCGGTGCTTGGCGAGCCGACCTGTATCCCGAATATCTGGCTCAGGATGTTGGCCGTCTCCTCGATGTCGGTGTATTCGAGCCGGTAGTACTCCACGACATTCGTCTGCGGCCCCACCATGTCGAGATTGGTGATTACTCTGGCAACCTCCTCCTGCACCGGCTTGGAAGCCACAACCACGATTGTGGCAAGCTCCGGCTGAGGGATGATTACAGGTTTCTTCTCCGCCTTAACTGCCGATTGCCTCGTGCGTGCCGCGGCGCGGCTCCTGCCCCTTGTGGTGGTCGTGGATTCCTCGACCTGCAGGTCGAAGATGCTCGAGAGAGTCTTTGCCAGTTCCGCCACCTGCGCGCTCTTTATTTTGTAGTACTTGACAACCTTCTCGCCCGGACCCACCACGTCGAGCTTCGCCACGGCCGCCCCGATTTCATCCTGGACCTTCTGAGCAGCCACCACGACCAGTGAATTGAGATTCTCATCCGCAATGACTGTGTTGACCTGCGTGGTTTGGGGTGTGGTCATCCTGCGAGAGCGCCCCCTTGCGCGGCTGGTTGTGCCGCCGGCCTCCACGCTGCCGAGCGTCAGGTTGAATATCTGGCTGATTATGGATGCAGTCTCGTTCAGGTCAGCCTTGTCAATCGGGTAGTAGGCGACAACGCTCTCGTTGGGCCCTTTCGCATCAAGCGACTTGATGACCCTGGCTACTTCTTCCTGAACCACTTTGGATGCCACTACCACAATCTTCCCGAGCTCCGCATTGGGTATGATTACGGAGGTCTTCTCAGCTTTGACCTGCGTCGGCATGCGCCGCATCCTGCCGCGCGCCCTCGTCTGCGTCGTCCCGCTGCCGACTGTCAGCCCGAAGATGTTGCCGAGTGTCTTCGCCAGCTCATCCACGTCGGCGTTCTTAATCTCGTAGTACTGGACTACCCGCTCGCCGGGGCCAACCACGTCCAGGGTCTTGATTGTCTCCTCAATATCTTTCTGCAGTTTCAGCGGCGCAACCACTATCAGTGAGCTCAGGTTCTCGTTGACAATCACGGCGCTGGTCTGGGCCACCGTGGGGGCCTGCGCACCCCTGCGGCGGCGCAACTGCTGCAGCAACTGAGAGGCGGTATCACCGCTCTGCGAGAGCCCGAACACCTGGCCCAGTATCTTCGCCGTCTCTTCCAAATCAGCGTTCTTGAGCGCGTAGTACCGCACAACGCTCTCGTTCGGGCCCAAAATGTCCAGGTCCTTGATTATCTTCGCAATCTCCGTGTGGGTTGCATCGTCGGCAACGACAATCACCTTGGCCTGTTCCTTGCTGGCGAGGATTATCGCGTTCTTGTTGGCCTTGGACGTGACAGACTGCTGCTGGCGGCTCCTGCGGCCGCGGAAGCGCCCCCCAAGCGTCCCGGCGCCGGTCTCGCTGACTGTTATGTCGAATATGCTGCCCAGCAGCCGCGCAACTTCCTCCGGGTCCGCGAACTTCAGGTCATAGTACTTGACGTGCTTGTCGCCCGGGCCGATGATGTCTATCTTCGCCAGTGCTTCCTTTATCTTCTCGTGGACCTCGACCGTGGCCACCACGAGAATCGAGTTGAGGTTCTCATCCGGCAGTATTATGTTCTCCTGCGTCAGGGCCGGCCCGCCCCTCATTCTGCGCTGCGAGCGAGCAATCAACTGGCGAAGCTGGTCAACCTGAGTGCTCAGGCTGAGCTGGAACAGCGCGCTGATTATCTGCGCCGTGCTGTGCAGGTCGGTATTTTGTACCTGGTAGAACCTCAGCACGGCATCCGCCGGCCCAATGACGTCAAGCTCCTTGATTACTTTCTCCATCTCTTCGTGAACCGTTTTGGCTGCAACAACCACGAGAGTACGCAGATTTTCATCAGCAATAACTACGGCGGATTTCTGCGTGCTCTTGAGCGTCTGCTGGCGGCCCGGCACCCTGCGGATTCTTCCGCGCCTGTCGCGCGTGAATGCGGGCTGTGTCTGCCCGCCGACGGACGTAACATCGAAAATCGACGAAAGCACCTGTGCTATCGACTGCGGGTCGGCGTATTTAATCTTGTAGTACTTGATTAGCTTCTGCTCGGGGTCAACCACGTCGAGCTTCGATATGAGCTCCTTTATGCCTGCCATACGACTTTCTTCGCAACTGACGATGACTGAGCCGAGCCGCTGTATCGCAACCACCGTTACGGGCGAATACTGAAGCGCCGAGAACTGGACCAGGCCGGGCTGCTGCTTGCGGCCCAGCATGCGGCCCACCTGCCGCTGAAAGCTCTGCTGTATCTTGTTCATAATGGTGCGGTTCTCGACATCGATAATCGGCTGGATTTCCTGGACAAGCGTGTCCGGAGAGACGTTCTTGAGCTTTATCGTCTCCATTACGACCTTGGGGCCTTCCTTGTCTATGAGTTCGAGCAGGCCCGCAAGGCGCTTGACGTTCGAGGCGAAGTCCGTCACCTGCACCAAGTTGGTGCCCGGAATCGCCATGACACCCCCGGGCAGGCTGGTCAGGCTCGACATGGCTTTGGCCACATCCTCGGCGCTGGCATGGTCAAGCTGGTACATGAGCGTCACTATCTGGTCGCCCGGCCTGAGCTTCTCGAGCTCGCTCTTGGAGTATGTCGGCATGGACCGCTTCAGCGCGGTCTTTACGTCGATTATCTTGAAAATCTTGGAGCCCGGCTCGCCTGTCTCAAGCAGCGTCAGGCCCTCGACCTCGAGAATCGCCTCGAACACCTCGAACATCGACTTGACAGGTATCGGCTTCGAGGAGAAGAGGTTCACCCTCTTGCCGGCAACGAGGTTCTCGTCAAACAGGAACCTCTTGCCGGTATAGGTCTCCATAAGCTTGATTACCTCTTTGAGCGAGGCGCCATTGAGGTTCAGCTTGACGTTCTGCTCATCCTCCTGCGCCGGCGCCTGCCCGATAAACGCCGGACTCGCCGCCGCAAACGCAAGCAGCACCGCTATTGCTGCGAGTCTTATACCCGGGACAAACTTCTTCACTTTGGTCTCTCCTCTCTGCGCCCTTAGTTTCCTTTGTGTTTCTTCACCATGAGTTTGATATTCTGCTTCGAAATCCCTGTTTCACGCGTTATGAATTCATTGGTCTTGTCTCGCTGCTCAAGGGTAAGCATCTTGCCGGGCTTGAAGTACATTATGACCACCACCCCGTCGCCCCCCACGTGTACATCCGCATGGTCCACCGGCTC
The DNA here is from genome assembly GCA_030669415.1 of bacterium. GTDB lineage: Bacteria > Planctomycetota > SKW154 > SKW154 > DAOVDS01 > DAOVDS01. The sequence goes on along the minus strand of DAOVDS010000194.1, from coordinate 463 downwards.
CAGGCTCTCCACGAAGGCCAGTATCTTTACCTGCTGCTCCTGCATCTTCTGCAGCGCGTCAATCTGCTCCTCGTTGAGCGCGCGTGTCTTCTTCGCCACCCCCGAAGATGCGCAGCCTGCAAAGGCCGCCAATAGAAACAGCACCAGCACGCCGGTTGTCTTTGCCACAGCTCTTATCTCCCTATGACAATAAAGGGGGACCATACTGCTTTCCCCCTCTCTCTTACCTTATTACATACAGTCTAACACATTAGTTGGCTAAAAGTAGCGGTATTTCCGCCACTTTTTTCGTCTGCAACAGGCGCCAGATTCCTCTCACCGGGCCGAAGAATCGCCGCGCAGCGGTCAAAATGCCTTGACGAGTCGTGCTCGCCCGGTAGAATCTACCCAAAACCTTGATTTCTGGAACAGGGAATCCTCTTATGTGCGGAATTGTCAGCTACATAGGGAAGCGCAACGCGGT
>DAOVDS010000250.1 GCA_030669415.1 bacterium | reverse complement strand
ATTTGTCCTGGCGTGAACCTTGGTACTGCCAATTCTACCATACGCGACTTCGAACATCAACACAGTGCCGGGAATGCCCAGGGTCATTTAATTCTCTTAATAACCGACGCGCTGCGCCGGATTGACCCCCACGACCCGCTCAGGTACGACTTCGCACTCCACAAGTCAGGCGCAACCACCTACCCCAGGCGAGCAGGCGCTGAGAATACGGCATAGATACAAGCATGTAACAGCACGCCCGTTACGGACACGAGAAACCGTCTCATTCTCTGCAGCTTGAGATGTCTGCCGGCAAGAGCGGCGCAGACGAACCCTGGAATGAAGCCGATATTCACGAAGTGGAAGTCAAAATCACAAAATGCATCTATTACCCCAACACCGGGCAACAGGGCAAAAGCCACGGCGATAATCCAGCTTGCACCTTTGTTGTCCGGGTTCTCAACCCCGTTGCTTCTGCGAGTCAAGTTGTACGCGAGGGAGTACGGTATAAGGCACAGTATCAGAAACCCTATGGCCACCAAGAGATTTCCCGACCCCATGAATGGCCTCCACTTGTTTCAGTTATCACTACTCTTTGGGTCTCTGGAAAGTAGGGCCGTTTTCTTTCCACCAGTCGTGCCAGCGGTCGCGGATTATCCGGTTCATGCTCGGCGTGAACGTGGACTTCGGCGTGCCGAGTTCCTGACCCGTGATTCCCACAAGCACCTTGGCAGCCGCGTTTCGCACCTGCCAGTCCTTGTCATCAAGCAAGTCCAGCAGGACCGGCACCGCCTTGCGCGCCTCGAAGCTCTCGTTCTCAAGCGCGGCAATTGCGCAAAGGCGGGTCTCGTGGTCGTCCGAGGATATCTGCTCAACGACGTTGGCGAACGCCTGCGGTGCGCCATGCTCCCCGAGCGCACTCAGAGCCCTCTTCCTGACATTCGCGTTGGCGTGAGTAGTCAGTTCCATAAGCAGCTCTATCGAGTCGGTGCCGCCAATCAAGCCAAGTGTATCGACCGCCGCCAGCGCCACGCGCTCATCCTCGCCCTCTATCAGCTTCTCGAGGCTGGGCACCGCGACATCCCCGAGCCTGCTGAGCGAGTCGCGAGCGTAGTTCTGCACTCCCGGGTCTTCCGATTTGAGCCGCTTGACGTAGTACGCCACTCCCTGGCGCGCCCGGAAGTGGTGACCCGCCGCAATCGACACAGCCATAACGACAAGAAGAAGCACAGTAAACAGAAGCGAAAGCCCCTTTCGCCCTCCCGCACGCTCCGTCTGCGGTCCCGCTTCCCTTATTTCTCTATTCTCCTCAGCCGCCGCCAGCGCATCTTCTACCTGCTCCAGGCGCACCTTCTCCCGGGCCCTCACACCATCGGATAACACATCCCTTTTCGGCTTGGCGGGCTTCTCCTGCAATTCCTGCGGCTGGTCCCCGGGTTCTTGCGGTTCCTGTTGTGCCTGCGGTGATTCCTCGACCGTCTCTACGGGTTCTTCCGGTGCCTCCGGCTCTTCTTCCAGCGCGGACGGTGCTTCCAGCCCGGCGGCCTCCCACAGGCTCTGCGGGGCGGCTGTGGCATCTTCCCCGGTTTGGGCCGGTTTCTTCTCCCCGCTGTCCGGGGAAGTATCGCCACCGCTCATGTCTTTGGGCAGTTCCCGGCTTTCCCGCTTCTCGTCTTTATTCCCGCCGTGGTTCATCTTCCTCGACTTCTTGCAGGCCGAACTTCCTCTTGAGTTCCTCGCCAATCTTCCTGTGCATTGTCATGGGCGGCTCGCCGGGCAGGAAGGTGTTCTGGACGTAGTCCTTCAGGGCGCCCGCCGCATCAGCAATCTGCTCCTCAGAAACCCCGCGCCCTGTGAGCTCTTCACGCAGAAGCGAAGTCCAGTAAGCCTGCTTCGCCTCTCCAAGCGCCACCACAAGGTCGTCGTGGTCCTGCTTGTTCTTCCTGTCCAGACGTCTCAAAACCGCAAACACAAGCACGTTGATTTCATCAAAGCTCCCGGCCTCCCCAACGCCTTCCCGAAGCTTCTCACCTACTTCTTCATGCAGCATCTCCGAAGCCGTCTTCTCCAGGCTCTTCCTGAGGGCTTCCAGGCCCGGCTTCTTCTGCCCAAGCAGGTCTTCGGCAAGCTGGATAGCGGCATCACGAGCCTCTTCGCGTATCCTCATCTCCTTGTCAGTGAGTGCCTCGATTGTCACCTCCAGCGAAGAGACAGTCCGCAGTTTCGACAGCGTCAGCAGCGCCTCCCGGCGCACCATAAACGCCCCGCCGCCGGCTATCTCCGCAAGCTCCTGCTCGGAATACTCGCGCGCACCCTCCTTGCGCAGTAACTCTTTGAGAGCCTCGCACAGCGCTTCAGGATTGCGTATCATACTGGCGAGCTCAGGTGCGCATTCGCGCGCACCGGTCTTAATGAGCGCCGAGCCGGCGACCTTCGACAGCTCCGTGTCACCCTCTTTCAGGGCTTCCATCAACGCGGGTGCGGCTTCCTTCTGACCAAATATGCCCAGCGCATAAGCTATCGCCACCCGTAGCTCCTGCGAGTCTGCCGCCCGCAGCGCGTCTACGAGCGCGCCGACCGATTTCTCATCGCCAATGCGGATAAGTGCCGTAGCAGCAACCGAGGCCACTTCCACGTCTGGCTCTCTGAGCAACCCCGTTATCACTTCGAGCACTCTCGGGTCCGAGGTGGCCTTGAGAACCTCAATCGCCTTGACCCGCGAGAAACTGTCAACCTTCCTGTCTTTAACAATCTCTGTCAGCCTCGGCACCGCCTCGGTTGAGCCGATTTTAATCAGCGCATTGGCGGCATCGGTGCATGTGTCGCCATCCTCGTGCAGCAGCCTTTCAAGCAGCTTGGGCACAGCCTTGAGCGCTATCTCAGGCTTCATGTAGCCTATCGCCATTGCGGCACAGCGGCATACTGCGGGACTCTCGTCGTCGAGCGCACGCAACAGATGCTCGAACTGTTTCTCGTCAGCTATCTCTATAAGTGCGTCGGCCGCCCCTTCCCTGACCTTCATCATGGGAGAACTCAACTTCGAGGCAAGTACCTCTTTGACCCTGTCACTGTCCTTGACAATGGACTTCTTGCGTATGTAGCGAAGCGCGTCCGCCGCCGCACATTCCTGGCGCTCGTCTCCCGAGGCAAGCATCGCAAGCAGCTTCTCAACCGTCTCCTCGTCCGCGTGCATGTTGAGGAAGTCATACGACGACTGCCAACCCTTCGAGAGCATTGCGAGCGGGTCTATGAATACGTCCATGTGCTCCTTGCCACCGAGGTCTGCGACAAGCTCCAGCGCCTTGTACCTGCCGTGCGGTTTGGCTTCCGTGTCTTTCCATATCTCGAGCAAGCGCGGTACTATTGAGGGGTCTGCGAACTTCAGCAGAGCCTTGCGCGCAATGTCGATTTCGCCGCGGGTCGAGTTCAGCGCTTCAAGGAAGATATCTGTCGCGCTGCGCACATTGTTGTCCGCAAGCCACTGCAGAGCCGCCTTGCGAGCTTCGGGGTCGGAGACCCGCGCCTGCCTCGTGTGCCAGACAACCTGCAGGTACGGGTACAGGACCACAAGCACCCCGACAATCACACCAAGCGCTATCCCGACCTTAATCGAGCGCCTGACCAGCTTCCTGCGCGAGGCAGCATGCCGTTCCATGATGCGCTCAAGGACTTTCTCTCTACCCTCTTTCGCAGTCATCGCTTCTCCAGCATGAAAGTCCCTCTCTGCTTAGATTATAAGACGTGGCGTCCACCGATGCAAACACAAACGAGGTGTGCGAAAAGAGCGGCGCCCCACCGCTCAGGGTGCTGTCTGCTTGCGCTTGACTTACGCGCTCTACTTGATGTCTTTGTACTTCCCGCCGTTTTCCTTGGCGAGCTTTATCATGAACGCCCTGTGCGCGCCCTTGAAGCCGAGCGTGTAAACCTTGACCTTGGCAAACTTGTTGTTTTTCCGGAAGAACTCCAGTATCTCTTCCTCCAGCAAATCGCTGTCGGAGCAGTCACCCTTATGCGTGGGCCACCCGTCGGAAAGCAGATAGAGCGTATCGCAGCCGTCCTTGACATTCAACCAGGCTTTCTCCAGCCCATCGTCGGTATGGGTTGTGGACATCGGCTGGAATCCGTTGACAAACTTGATGGCCGACTGCTTGTTCGCGCTGTTGGCCCCCTTGAGGCCCGACCTGGACCACACGAACACCTCTCGCGAGAACGCGACTATGTTGAACATGACGCCCGAGTCAAGAGCCTTGATTATTTTGATAAGCTCCTTCTGCGCCCGCACAATACGCATGCGGTCATCGCCGAGCGCGCCCGGGTTCTTTGGGTCAGCCGGCTTGGGCTTCTTCTTGTTCGGGTCAACCGGCGTTGTCCCGGTGGCCTTCTCCTTGTCCTCCTCCTCCTTCTTCGCAGTCGGGTCGGGCGGGTCTTTCTTCTCCATGGAGCCCGAAACATCAATCACGAATACCGGCGTGCGGCTCACCACCTCGGTGCCGAAGAACGTGGGTGTCTTCTTGGGCAGCCTGACCGTGGTGGATACGTCGCCCTTCTTCCAGTCTCCGGGAGTCGGGGCGCTCTCGTCGGCGGGGGCTGAGGGCTTCCAATCCTCCGGAAGCGTCCCAAGGTACTTGCGCCAGTCGGCCGCACTCTCGTAATCCGCCTCGCCGTTGGTGATGCGCTTGAGCGCCATGCGGCATTCGTGCCAGTCCGTGCCCATGAGGCGCGTGCCCTTGCGCTCTTCCTCCACTCTCTCAAGGTATGCGATGAGATGCTTGAGGCTGTCTCTGCCGCCAATCTGCCCGAGCGCCTCGATGGCGGTCCGGATAAGCGACATGTCCTTGACCTTCCTGTTAGTCAGGATTGCGCCAATCTCGTCGACGTACTCCTCGTCGCCCTTGTGCCCAAGCACTTCGACAAGCATGATTCGAACTCTGAGGTCCCTGTTCTTCTCAATCTGCTTGGCTATTTCCTTGAGCGCCTTCTTGTCGGACATCGAGGCGATCGCGCGCTTGATTTCGAGGTAGACCTCCGGGTTGGTGACCTGCAGCCCGAGTGTGACAAGGAACTCGACCGCGCGCTTCGAGTTGTCCTCACCCACCTTGCGGATAAGCTCGTTGACAGTCTCCGTCTCCGCCCCCTCAAGCGCCATCAGGACATTCTTCTTGAGCTTCTTCCATTCAGAGGACTTGTACTTGTCCCCAAACACCGCTCCCGCCACTGCAACAACCAGCACCAGCGCAAGCGCGGCCCTCAGCCATCCCTTTCTCATCAGTTCACCTCGCTTTCAGAAAGCCCTTTATTACCTGAGACGCATTCCAGACACAGTATCGCTTCAGTATTTTTACCCTCGGAACAGATAAAAATTCGGCCAATCTCAAAAAGCTCCATCCGAATCTCTCACTTCTGCCTGCAGTATCCAAAAGGCATAATGTAGAGCGGCTCCTCCGCGATACCGAGAACCTCCTTCACCTGCCTGTCCTCAAACGCTCCCACAGCGCAGGTGCACAGGCCGAGCGTCTCGCACTGAAGGTAGATATTCTGGCCCGCGTGGCCCACCTCCATGTACACATAGCGCTGCGCCCTGCCGCCGTACCTTGCGGCCGTCCGCTGGTAGTCCGCGGCTATTACAATCGTTGCGGGCGCACTTGCGATAAACTGCTGCGAAAGCGCAGCCTGCGCAAGCTGCTTTCTCAGCTCTCCCTTTTTCACGACTTCGAGCGCGTGAAGTTCCCACATATACCGGTAAAGCCCGGGCTCCATGCCCTCCACCTTGCCCACCACCGCGTAGACCTCCAGCGGAAACGTCGCTCCCGCCGACGGTACTGCTCGCAGGCCGCGCTCGTCCGTCATCCCCTGGGTGCACCAGAGCACCTGTCCAAGCTGCTCCTTCGTAATCGCCTTGTCCTCAAAGACCCGCCTCGACCGGCGAGCCTGTATTGCCGCTTCCAGCGACCTCTCACCATCCCTCTTCGGCTCAGGCAACTGCATGAACTGCCCCTCCTCAATGGCGTCAGTCGCAGCCCTCGGCGTCTCTTGCGCCTCCGTGCAGCCTGCAAGCACAATACATGCCACACCCAGTATCACCGCCCCGAAACGCATACCCGAACAATAGCACGCCACCAGCACAGATTCAACTTCCATCTGCAAAATGCATCCCTTACACGCCAACGAGTTACGTCGAGTTTTTAACAATTTGGACACGCCTTTCCCAATTGTGTGGGCTCCTTCGATTCGTTACAGATGTGCCGGCCTGTCAAGCCCCGGATTTTACATCCGGGGAAATTCGACCACCCTTTTTCCATACCATCCCCCATCACCCACGTTCGGGTTTCATTTGAACTTCGAGTTTTCGACCTCAAGCTTCTTTCCGATTCTACCTCCTTTCGGGTCAGAGAGGTGAGCGAACCGTTCGCTCAAGAAGTATCGCCGGACAGTCTTACGGCCCGTCCTTCATGCCGTTCCT
>DAOVDS010000284.1 GCA_030669415.1 bacterium | reverse complement strand
TTTCAACGTACCCGTTTTCAGAATGCTGGATGTGCTGATAGATGAGGATGAAGGATACGTCCTTTATGTCTGCGAGTCGCGTATTCAAATCGATGTTCTGACAGAAGCTGACGATGGTTCATGGACTGCCTCCACTTCGTTTGAATTTTCAAGAGAAGGTGCCAGTGGGGGGGGGTACGTCACCGCTGGACGACTCATAGGATTCAAAAGGGCAATTTACGCTGCTTTTGAGTATGCCCATGGTCGAGTTGTTGAGTTCTGGTCGCTGGGGCAGGAGAAGCCAGAATTGCTCTACAGGAGTAAATACGACAAACTCCACCGCCGGAAGAAGTAGAAGACCGAATAGAGCGGTTGATGAGATTGCTTCACCCGCCGTCCGGCGGGCTTGCAATGACATGCAACAGACCACACCAAAATACTGCCAACAAAACAGTCGTGGACACCCCTTTGTCCGACGTTTATATCTTGACTTGGGCGGGGCGTGGAAGTATCTTTTGACTGCGACGCTTAGTATTGGGGGAGGTTTCATGAAGATGCTGCTGTTCTTGTGCGCGCTTCCTGCGCTTACGGGTTGCATTTCGGTCAACGTGGCGCTTTTCGCCCCGCCCGGGCCTCTTGAGGAAGAGACAGTCCAGAAGGGCGAGGGTAACTACAAGGTGCTGCTTCTTGAGGTGGATGGAGTAATAACATCTTCCTCCAAGAGCGGCTTGCTGTCTCAGTTCGAGTCCCCGGTCTCGTTCCTGAAGGAACGGCTGACAATGGCGCGCGAGGACAAACGTATCAAGGCGGTTGTGCTGCGCGTCAACTCGCCCGGGGGCGGCGTGACCGCAAGCGACATCATGTACGAGGAGCTCAGGAAGTTCCGAAAGGATACTGGAATCCCCGTTGTGGCCTGCTTCATGGATGTGGCGGCTTCGGGCGGCTACTACATCTCGATGGCGGCGGATAAGATAGTGTGCCACCCCACCTGCATCACCGGCTCGATAGGGGTAATCGCACAGATTGCGACCATAGACAAGATGCTCGAGAAGCTGGGGATAGACCCGGTGACGATAAAGAGCGGCAAGCACAAGGACATGGGCAGCCCGCTGCGCGTGCCGACAGACGAAGAGAAGCAGATGATGCAGCGTCTTGTCAACTCGATGTACGAGCGGTTTATCAGTGTAGTCGCTCAGGGGCGCAGCAAGACAATGGAGGATGTCCGCGCGATTGCGGATGGCCGCGTATATGAGGCGAGCGAGGCGGTTGAGCTGGGCCTTGTGGACAAGGTGGGCTATCTCGCGGATGCCATAGAGACGGCACAAGCGGAAGCCGGAATACAGGATGCGACAGTGGTAATGTACACGCGCCCCGGCGAGTACAGGAGCAACATCTATTCGGCTGAGGCCAAATCGTGGGACAGCATTCTTACCGACAACGTGTTGAGCAACCTGGGTGCGAGGTTCTACTACCTCTGGATACCGGGCAGGTAGTGGCTTGCTTTCTCCTGTTCAACTTTCTACTTTCTCGGCCGGAGGCCGCAGTAGTATGCCGATTGAAGAGAACGTTTTGAGGGAATGCCAGGAGGTGCTCGGTTATCAGTTCAAGAATCCGAAGCTTCTTGCGCTTTCGCTCACCCACGCTTCCCGCAAGACGGATGATATCCCCTCGAATGAACGGCTGGAATTCCTCGGTGACGCCGTGCTGGGAATGGTGATATCCGAGTACCTCTATCAGGCGCACCCGGGCCTGAGCGAAGGCGACATGACGCAGATAAAGAGCGTGGTTGTTTCGACGCCCACCATCGCGGCTGAGAGCGAGCGGCTGGGGCTCTGGCGGTTCCTGAGCGTCGGCAAGGGGATGGCCGCTCTCGAAGAGCTCCCGGTGTCACTTCTTGCGAACGTGTTCGAGGCGGTTATCGGCGCGATATACATTGACGGCGGGCCGGTGGCCGCGCATGACTTCGTTCTGACCAATCTGCGAAGCCAGATAGAGCTTGTTGAGAACGACCGTCATCGCAAGAACTACAAGTCGATGCTGCAGGAGTTCTCGCAGCGCGAGTTCTGCGTACTTCCCACCTACCAGGTTCTCAAGGAGGAAGGGCCGGACCACCAGAAGAGCTTCCTCGTGGCAGTTGACATCAAGGACACGCAGTACGAGTCCGCCTGGGGCCGCAGCAAGAAGGAGGCGGAGCAGAACGCGGCAAAGGCCACGCTGCGCACGCTCTGGATGGCGCATTCACCTGATTCGACAGGTCCCGGGGAACAGGTCTGACAGCGCGGGGATTGCTCAGATGCTCCAACTTCCGCCGCTTCTCAGGACGCACAGGGCTTACCGCAGATTGAGGAACCTGGTCCCGCGGGCACGCGTGGCCAGAGTCGGCGGGCTCGTCGGCTCAGCCGGGGGGCTTGTGTTTGCCAATGTCAGCGCCGACCTTGACCGCCCGCTGCTGTGTGTCACCTCCCGGGAGGAGACGGCCGACTCGCTGGCCCGGGACCTGACGCTGTTTGCCGGATTCAGCGTCTCGCAGTTCCCCGCGCTTCTTGACCCGGTGGAGGACTTCTCGGTCAACATGCGCACGCTGCGCGCCCGCTTCGATGTCCTGCGTGAGCTTCGTGCGGGAGCGCAGGCGAACCACATCGTTGTAGCCAGCGCGCTTGCGCTGAGCCAGCCGGTGCCTGCCGCCGCCGCGGTCGAGACGCGACAGATGACGCTCGAGACGGGCAAGGAAATACCTCCGGAAGAACTCCTGAGCACCCTTGTCGAAAGCGGTTTCGCCAGCGAGTTCGAAGTGGAGCAGCCGGGCCAGTTCAGCAGGCGCGGCGGCATAGTGGACATCTTCCCCTGGCTCTCCCGCCGGCCGGTGCGCATCGAGTTCTTCGGGGACTCGGTCGAGTCCATCCGGGAGTTCGACACCAACACGCAGCGCTCCGAGAGGATGCTCGAGAGTGTCCGCCTCGTACTTGTTGCGCCTTCGAAGCTCTCGCCGTCAGTCGCCGAGGACCTGCTTACGGGCCACATGGATGCCAGGGCAATCGCAGTCACGTTTCAGGAAGTCGCTGTGGGGGGCAGGGAGCCGGCAGTCGGGATTGCACAGGTTGAGTCCGCGCTTGAGCGTTTCACCCGCATTGAGGCAGGCGGGCTTCCCGCCACGGGTGAGGACTCGGTCAACTTCGATACGGCGCTTGCAGGCCGCCTCGGCGGACAGATCTCCGATATCATGGAGCACCTGCGGCTGCTGGTTAAGCGCTTCAAGACAGTTTACCTCCTCTGCCCCAGGCAGGCGGAGGTTAAACGGATGCGCGAGCTTCTCGATGACTACAAGGTTCCGGCCAGGAATCTGCGTCTCGTGGAGGGCCGCATCGAGCAGGGCTTCTACCTGGGCTCACTACGGACGGCCCTCGTCAGCGCGGATGAGCTCTTCGACCGCTACAGCCAGCACCGGGAGTGGGATGCGCCGGAGCACACACCGGCGGAGCCTTTCTTTGACCTCGAGCCGGGCGACTACTGCGTCCACACCGAGCACGGCATCTGCCGCTTCCGCGGGATGAAGGTCATGCGCCGGGCAGGCCGCGCGCAGGAGTTCCTCGAGCTTGAGTTTCGCGACAGGGCGAGGCTCTACATCTCGACGATGCAGGCCGAGCAGGTGCAGAAGTACATTGGCGGGCGTGCGACCAGGCCGGTGCTTTCGAGGCTCGGCACGACGCTCTGGGCCAGGAAGAAGGAGCGGGTGCGCCGCGCGCTTGAGGACATCTCGGCGGAGCTGATATCCATCCAGGCTGCCCGCGCTCTCGAGAGGGGCGTCGCCTTCGGCCCCGATACACCCTGGCAGCGGGAGTATGAGGCATCGTTTCCGTTTACGGAGACGCGCGACCAGACCAGGGCTGGGGCACAGGTCAAGGAGGACATGCAGTCTGTGCGGCCCATGGACCGGCTGCTGGCCGGCGATGTCGGCTACGGCAAGACGGAAATCGCCATGCGGGCCGCGTTCAAGACGGTCGAGGCGGGCAAGCAGGTCGCGGTCCTTGTGCCGACCACAGTGCTTGCGCAGCAGCATTACAACACGTTCCGCGAGCGCATGGCGGACTACCCGTTCTTCATTGAGATGCTCAGCCGGTTCCGCGACCGCAGTGCGCAGAGGCGGATTGTCGAGAAGACTACCGCAGGTGAAGTAGACATCGTGATAGGTACACACCGCCTCCTTTCCGGCGATGTGCATTTCAAAGACCTGGGCCTGGTCATAGTGGATGAGGAGCAGCGTTTCGGCGTTATCCACAAGGAGCACTTCAAGCGCCTGCGCAAGACGGTTGATGTCCTGACGTTGACCGCAACCCCCATCCCGCGCACGCTTCACATGGCGCTTGTCGGCGTGAAGGACATCTCAACGCTCGCGACGCCTCCGAGGGGCAGGGAGTCGATTGTGACTCGCGTGACCTACTACGACGAGCGAATCATCCGTGAGGGGATACTGCGCGAGCTCATGCGGGACGGGCAGGTCTTCTTCGTGCACAACCGCGTGCACAATATAGAAAGCGTCAAGGACCGGCTGGAGGAGATTGTGCCTGAGGCCACCTTCACGGTCGGTCACGGGCAGATGGATGAAGGCCAGCTTGAGCAGACGATGGCAGCCTTCATTGACCGCAAGGCGGATGTGCTGGTTTGCACAACGATAATCGAAAGCGGGCTCGATATCCCGAACGTCAACACCATCTTCATAAACGATGCTCACAACTTCGGGCTCGCGGACCTGCACCAGCTTCGCGGCCGCGTCGGCCGATACAAGCACCAGGCGTTTGGCTACTTTTTTCTTCCCCGCAACCGCGCAATCACAAAGGCTGCCAAGCGGCGCCTTCAGGCGATTCAGGAGTTCGACGAGCTCGGGGCCGGGTTCAGGCTTGCGCTGCGGGACCTCGAAATCCGGGGCGCGGGCAATCTGCTCGGCCGGGAGCAGTCGGGGCACATCGCGGCGATTGGCTACGACCTTTACTGCCGCCTCCTCGCCGAGGCGATAAGGAAGTCCCGCAAGGAGGCCCGGGAGGAGGTGGCCGAGGTGGAAATAGACCTAGAGGCCGAGGCGTACATGCCGCAAGAGTACGTGCCGGCCGGCCGCCAGCGTATTGGGTTCTACAGGAAGGCGAGCGCGGCCCATACCCTGGAAGAGCTTGGGGAAGTGAAGGCGGAACTCAAGGACCGCTGCGGACCGCTGCCGCTCGAGGCGCAGAGCTTTTTCACAAAGCACCATCTGCGCATAAGGGCGCAGGAGATGAGAATCACCTACATTGGTATTCGTGAGAAATGGCTGGCACTCCGCTTTGATGGGCTCAGGAGCCTCAAGCCTCTTTCGGACAAGCTCGGCAGTAAGGTGCGTCTGGTGGGCGAAGATTTCCTGTACATCGACCTCCCGCGCCGCAGGCCGGTGTCACTGCTGAAGTTCGCGCTCAAGATGCTTTCTGTGTGAAAAGAACAAGGCCGACTCCGCTTGGAGCCGGCCCCGGTTTCTACTTCTTCCGACTGTTACTTCGAGACC
>DAOVDS010000334.1 GCA_030669415.1 bacterium | reverse complement strand
CAAAGCTGTTTAAGTAAGCCCGGAATTGACGGTACAGGTTCATGGGTTCACGCAGCCCTTGACAAGAGAGTACCACTCCAGAGACGTTATCGATAAACTGGTAGTCGCCTCCTCCGGTAATCTTGCCGTACACCCAGCTCTCCGTTGACCCCACCGTTAGCAATGCGTCGCTGCCCTCAGGCGACTCCAACCTGGACAGATGATGCCCGATGATCTGCTGGAAATCGAGGTGGGAGAGGAATGTGCAATTTGTCCCTGGCTCAATGCTCGCGCCCGAGACGAACAAGGGGACGCGGTAGTTCTCGACATCCGCCGGGCCGCTGCGGTCCCCGTGGTCGGACACCAGGACCACCAGCGCTCTTTCGGCACGGCCCGCAGCCTCAAGCGCGTCGAGGAGTCCCCTGAGGTAGGCGTCGTAATAGGTAATTTGACGCTTGCCGGTCTTGCTGATCCATGCGGGCGAGTGGCCGAAAATCATCTCGTGCATAACCAGCGTACGCTTGTGGGATTCGACAAACTCCACAATGGTGGGAATGGCGGCACGGTCCTCGAGGGCAGCCTCCATCCTGCTCGACCCGACTGATACCCATCCCCGCTGCTCTGGGAAGTCCTTTCGCGTCGTGACCCGGTGCCAATGCCGACGAACTGGAACGAAGGGGTGGTGGTCGCAAGTGCTGACAAATAGAGTCCGAAAGCCATGCCGCCGGAGCGCCGCGACCATGTTCGGCGCCTCGTTGACTCGTTCGTAACCATCGGGGCTGGCGTAGGCCCGATAAGGCACCAGCACAGATGTCAACATGGCAATGAGGCTCGTGTACGAGTCGAGGTTCGTCGTGTAGTAATTATTAAAGTAGACTGACCTGTCCTTAACCCGCTCGTAGTACTCCCTCTTAGCCCCAATGAATTCTGCTTCAAACTGTACGGATTTGACTCCCTCGAAGACAAGGATAATCACGTGGTCGTAATGAAAGGCCTCCGCAGCTTCTAACGGCGATGGCTTTGAAGCCACCACAGCAGCCTCGGTTGTCGCTTTCATCGGACGTGCCAGCGTCGGCACGGCCCGTTCTTCTCGTGCAATCCAGGCCTGTGCGAGCCTCTGCATACTATAGACAATGGGTTGCGGCGAGAGCTTCAAGAGCGTAAACAATGCCAGCAAAGAAATGGGTAATGCCGCAATGGCGAGCTTACGCGAGGATGGCGGCCGCCTGGAGGTCAGAGCGGCGTAAGCCCCCAATGCGCCCGATACCGCAATGGGCCAAAGAGCGCGCCATCCCAAGTACTCCACCAAAAAGAACCATGTCGTTGAGCCGTCTGCACCGAAGATATTTATTGGGAAAGCCAGAAACTCCGTAAGCATGTTAGGATAGATTGACAACAAGATACCAACCGCGAATGTAATCGCTATCGCAACTGCGTGCCACCATCGACACAGCAAAGTCCTGCGCGCTATAATTCGACCGACAATCAGCGACACCATGACGAGTATCGCGAGCAAGAACAGGTCATGAATCCATGCCACTGCGTGTGGCAGCAACACGCGTGGGTCCTTCGAGACAAAGGCGTGTATGCCGTGAAGGCCAAACTGGGCGATAGCAAACGCGATCACCAGCCGGAACAGCCGGTCCCATTCTCCTGGTGAGGCCAGCGGTACTTTGTGTTTCGCTGGTTTCCGAGAACAACCAGCAGAGCCAGAAAATGAATCCAAAGATGTGGACATCCTCTCTGTAGACCTATCTGTGGTTCTATTTCTCATCTTCTGACGGGCCGAACAGGGTCCTGCGCAGCTCTTTCTCCTTCTGGTCGTGTTTCTCCACCTGCTCCTCGTTGAGAATGCCGCGAAGCTCAATATGCATTTCGGTGAAGGTTTCCCGTGTGCTTCTATGCAACGCTGTGAAATGCTTTTTCAAGATTGCCAGTGCTTCCTGCGCTTGGCTGTCACTCAACTTGAGTTCTCCACGCATCTGCGCCACCACGCGTTCTGACATCATCACTGGGTTCCGGAGCGCGCTGAGTATGCCGCGCTCTATGACAGTCTTGGTTACAATGGAACCCACTAAGCCCCCGCAGATGAAGAGCGCCACGCCCAGTAGAATCCACCGAAACCGCCTGGTGCGTGGTGGAGAAGAAATTCTTCCCGTTTCGGGCGATTGCATCACATTATCGTTTATCATTGCATCACCACCTTCACTGACCTGAAAAACTCAATTAACGTGCCTGTACTGGCCAACCACGCTTGCAGAAAGAGGAGAAAAGCCGCTGCCGTTGCCCCAGACACCACAGCCGCATAGGGCCAGAACCTGACCATCGGTTCTCTCAGCGCTGCTATACGCTGCATGACCGCGTCGGTGACTTCAACCTCCGGCGGCGCCTCCTTGCGAGCGATTTCTGCCAGTCTTTTGATGCGTTCCAGTTCTTCGTTCATTTCTATGACTCCTTTGCCATCTTCAGTGCTATGAGTTTCTTGAGCTTTCCACGAGCCCTGTGAGCCTGGACTTTTACCATGACACGACTCCAGCCTGTAAGTTCTGCAACCTCTGCAACAGAGTGATTCTCAAAATACATGAGTGTTAGAACGAGCCTGTCCCTGGGAGGCAGATTCCCAAAAACACGGTGTAGCACGTCCGCAGCAAAGCTTGGATCAGCCTGCCGCGAGGGCGCGGTAATTACCTCAAAATCATCCAGTGAATGTTCTTTGCGGCCCTTCGAAGTGGTTCGCCAATGGCGGTAGCCAATCCTGACAGCAATTGTCATAAGCCATGGCACAAAAGACGACCCTGTTTTGAAGCTTCTGAGACTTTTGTATGCCTCAACGAAGGTGTCCTGCACAAGCTCCTCCAGGACATCCTTGTCACGTGTGAACCGCCACATCTTGGCCGCTACCCCGTTCTGATACCGTTTCACCAGCCTCGCAAACGCACTGCCATCACCTTCCAGGGCAGATGCGATGTCCTTGCTGTCAGCCCGGTCAACTGAATCCTCTTCGGTGAGCTGCTCACCGGAATGAGGCTGCACCAATGCAGTTAGCAGGCCAACAGCACACAGCGCTGATATGCAAGTAAGTGGCTCGGCCACACTCGTCATTTAAACCTCTTCTGTCGGGCTAAACGCACATTTCCCATTATACTATTGGCGTCACTTGTGTGAAAGGTTACAAGTAAACCGTCACGCCTTTGGAAGCAGGCTGATACGGACATGCCGAAACGCGTCCACAGGGCTGCTGAGAGCCCTGTTGTGTCCCCGGAGAGTTACTGCCTTTGCAGTGTGAAGTCGATGTGTGTCGAGCCGGGCATGACGGCGGGCCTTGTTATCGCGGTAAAGCCCTCTTTTGAGACTTCCATGATACAGGGGCCCTGCCCCGTCAGCTTGAGGCTGTATTCCCCGCGGATGTCAGTCAGGCACTCGACTCTCTCGCTCCGAGTGCCGGCGACCACAAGTGCCTCTTCCACAGGATTGCCATCCGAATCAGTAACAAGGCCGCTGATAACACCCCTGGTCCGTGCGCTCTTGACTGTGAAGTCCAGATTCGTCTTTTCCCCGCCTTCTTCAAGCTCGACCTCGACAGGCTCAGAGGGAAGATAGCCCGGAGCACACACCACGATTCTGACCTCGCCCGATTTGAGGCCGCCAAGACGATATTTCCCTCCCGGCTGCAGCTTGAGAGCATGTGTGTCTGTCTCAGGTGCGACTTTCGAGACGTACTCTATCCGGATTTCTCCCGCAGTCTGCGCCGTCACCGGCCTGCCATCCTCGTCGAGGAGCTTTCCTGAAACTACGGCGCCCGTTTTCAGGTCAACTCTGATTTCGTCGTTCCCTGGGACGTTCAAATCGAGGCTGTCACTGCCAATGTACCCGTCGCAAGATGTCTTGAGTGAGCAGCGCCCCTCGGGCACGCTTTCAAACTTGAATCTCCCATCGGGGCCGGACTCGGCAACACCGAAGCTGACCAGCCTGTCTGCGGGGTTGTACCTGCGAAGCTGCACCGAAGCGGCCGGCAGGGGCTCGCCGCGTTGGTCAAACACAGTTCCCGAAATGCTGAAGAGACTGCGCAGTTGCAGGTCGCGATGGGTGAGTGTTCCGCCTTTCAGCTCGACACGCAGGTCCTTCTCCTGCGGAGGGGTCCCTTTCGCAATCAGCGTGATGCGGTATTCGCCCGGAGTCAGGTTCCTGATTTCGTAGCGCCCCTCTGAATCCGTCTTGCAGTATCCCCGGCCTGCGGGCGACTCTCCCAACCTGT
>DAOVDS010000384.1 GCA_030669415.1 bacterium | reverse complement strand
AAGGAGATAGAATGCAGAACACAGGAGACAGAACACAGAATGCAGGCTCCTGTATCCTCACCTTCTGTCCGCCGTACGGCGGACTATATTCTTTCCAAAGAGGAAATATCCCCATATCTGGACAATCTCCATATCTCCCTTGTTACACAACTTCTGCTGACTCGATAGGAGCATTGTCAGAAATGGCGCGAATTTTACAAAGAAAGGGCGCGAATTTTACAAATCGGCCCGGCAGGCCAAGACAAGTTAGGGAAAACCCGGAACCCGGCACTCTTACGCAAGGTGTTGATTGACATGAAGTTAAGCAACTGCCGGAAACCCGCCTGTCGCCGTAAGCGGGGAAAAGAGTCTTTGACAATTTGTATTTTTTCTTACGAGGTTGACGTGTGCAAAAGCTGTTCTTTGGGAAGAGGCAAAAGGAAAATATCTCCTTTTCTCCCCGGTCTCCATA
Source organism: bacterium (assembly GCA_030669415.1). Classification (GTDB taxonomy): domain Bacteria; phylum Planctomycetota; class SKW154; order SKW154; family DAOVDS01; genus DAOVDS01. Next base: position 2,654 of record DAOVDS010000384.1, on the reverse strand, counting down.
TCTCCCTTCTTACACAGGAGTTATTTGTTGAAAACTCGACGTAAGTCCTTGGTACGTAAGGGACTCTTTGTAAAGATGGCAGTGTGGGAAGCTCGCGGCGGTCACGTTGGCTCCGGCGCTTCAGAGCTTGACAGCAGGTGGAAGGTGTGCTGTAATCACTGGGGAGGGGCTGCGTGAGCCCTGAGAGGCGAAGAATGGAGCGGACGGCGGTGGAACCTGCCACATTCGGAATGGTCAGCCTGGGTTGTCCGAAGAACCTGGTTGACTCGGAGAAGATAGCGGCCAGCATGCTCAAGGGCGGGTTTGTCCTGTGCCAGGATGAGGCTTCGGCCGATGTCGTGATTGTGAACACGTGCAGCTTCATCGCACCGGCCAGGGAAGAGTCAGTGTCAGTCATAAACGAGTTCGCATCGCTTCGGCGAAAGGGCGCAATTCGGGCGCTTGTCGTGGCCGGCTGCATGGCGCAGCAGGAGCGTGAGAGCCTGCTTGAAGCGCACCCGGAGGTCGATGCGGCGGTGTCGTTCTCCGCCTACGGGCACATGGCGCAGATAGTGCGCGGATTTCTCGAAAAGGGCGTGCGCGTCTTTGAGGGCGAAAGGGAGTATGAGCTGGGCGCGGAGACGGGGCGGCTTCTCTTAAGCGGGCCCTGCTCGGCCTACCTGCGCATTGCGGAAGGCTGCTCCAACGCCTGCACATTCTGCACAATACCGTCGATACGCGGGCCGCTGCGCTCGAAGCCTCCGGCGGCAGTGCTCGAGGAGGCGGCGGAGCTTATGGAGTCCGGCGTAAAGGAGCTTGTGCTGATTGCCCAGGACACGACCGCATACGGGTCTGACCTCGACGAGGATACGGACCTCGCGCGGCTGCTCGTCTCGTTGAGCGAGCTCAAGGGCATTGGCTGGATTCGCCTGATGTACGCCAGCCCCGAGAAGGTGACTGACGAGCTGATAGATGTGATTGCCCGCACGCCCGCCGTGCTCAAGTACCTTGACATGCCTGTGCAGCACATAAGCGGGCGAGTGCTGAGAAAGATGGGGCGCCGCCACAGCGAGAGGAAGACGCGCTCGCTTATCGAGAAGCTGCGCGAGCGTATTCCCGGCCTCGTTTTGCGAACCTCGCTTATTGCAGGCTTTCCCGGAGAGACGCAGGAGGATTTCCAGAAGCTGCTCGCGTTTGTGCGCGAGGGGCACTTCCAGCGCCTCGGAGCGTTCACCTACTCGAAAGAGAAGGGCACGCCGGCAAGCCGCATGAGAATGGCAGTTCCCCCGGAGGTGGCGGCCGGGCGGTATGAGGAGCTGATGCTTGCGCAGCAGGAGGTCACGTTCGAGTTTGCCAGAGGCCTTGTGGGAAAGCGCGTCGAAGTGCTTGTGGAGTCGAGCCCGGAGGGCGGCGTGTCTGAGGGGCGGACATACATGGATGCGCCGGAGATAGACTGCAAGGCTTTCGTTCTGGGCTCCGAGGCGGGGCCCGGGCAGATAGTGGAGCTGGAAGTTGTTGACACGGCGGGTTATGACCTTATAGTTGGTGAAAAGCGGGAAATGGAGCAAACGAGTTGAATCTGCCGAATCTGCTGACAATTGCGCGGCTTGTCCTCTCCGCGGTGCTTTTCGTGCTGCTGGGTGTTGCGGCGCGCAGGCCGTCCGCGCCGGCGCTTATGCTTGATGTTGCATTCGTCCTGTTTGTCATCACCGCTCTTACCGACATGCTTGACGGCATGATAGCGCGCAGGTACGGGCTTGTCACCACTTTTGGCCGGATTGCCGACCCGTTCGCCGACAAGGTGCTGGTGATTGGCAGTTTCCTCTTTCTGCTGGGCTTTCCCCAGACCAGGCTCGAGGCGTGGATGGTGGTTGTCATAGTCTCGCGCGAGTTTCTCGTCTCCGGCCTGCGGGGGTTCATCGAGGGGCAGGGCAGGGAGTTTTCCGCCATGATGTGGGGGAAAACAAAAGTGACGGCGCAGTACACGCTGATAGGCTGGCTGATTTTCTACACCGCGCACATGTCAGATACGGCGTGGGCGCGGCACCTGACGCTGGTCGCAGTCATCGGCGTTACAGCATGGACGGCGCTCAGCGGGGCGGCCTATCTCGTGAAGGCTGTGGGGGTTCTCAAGAATGGGGCGGACGGGTAAGCTGCTGGTGTCCTTCTTCGGCCTGGGCTATCTGCCCGGGATGCCGGGGACCTTCGGCTCCTTCGGTGCGGCGCTGCTGTATCTGGCGCTTGCCTTCTCGGTGGGGCCGGGGATGCTCCTGTTCGCCGTCTGCCTTGCGGTTGCGGCCGTCTTCTCGGTGTTCACAATCGCCATGGGCGCGCGTGCGGAAAAGGCATTCGGCAGGAAGGACCCGCCGCAGGTGGTGACTGACGAGGTTGCGGGTTACTTCCTTTCGGCGGCGTTTCTGTTCCCCGTCAAGCCGCTCGCAGCCGCAGTGTGCGCGTTTGTGTTGTTTCGGCTCTTTGACATAGTGAAACCGCCGCCGGCAAGGCAGTTGGAGAAGCTGCCCGGGGGCTGGGGCCTGACCCTTGACGACATTGCCGCCGGAGTCTACGCCTGTGTGGCAGGCCACCTCTTTTTGTGGCTTGTCCTGCCGGGCTGCATTACGGGGTAATCAGGACAGGCTGCGACCTCTCTAACGGTCGCCGCCTGGTTGTCTATC
>DAOVDS010000156.1 GCA_030669415.1 bacterium | reverse complement strand
AAGACATGGAGGTCCGGTCGTTGGCAGCGGAGGCGCTGGGAAAAATCGGCGATACTAAAGCGATAAAAACGCTTGAGAAAGCGCTAAAGGACAAGGATCCGGCTGTACGGTATTATGCTGCCGGTGCGCTGGGACATATTGCCGACAAGAGTACAGTTAAATCACTTATTACCGCATTGAGTGATAGCGAGCTGTATGTGGCGCAAGCTGCGGCGCGGGCGCTGGGGAAGACGGGTGACGGCAGCGCAGTTAAACCTCTCCTGGAAAAGTTGAAGCATGGAGATGCCGCTATGCGCTCTTCTGCGGCGGAAGCGCTCGGCAGGATAGGTAAGAAGGAAGCTGTCGAGCCGCTGATTAAGAGAATGGATGACTCCGACTGGTCTGTTCAATCCGCTGTGGTGCAGGCTCTGGCGATGATAGGTGACAAGAAGGCGCTGAAGCCGGTAATGGCAAGAATGGAAGACACAGACTGGCGTGTTCGCGCCTCTGCAGTTGAAGCTCTTGGGGATTTGGGTGGCAGGGAAGTAATCGATGAGCTGAGAGCCGTCTGGAAAGAGGACGTGTCAAAAGCTGTTCAAGTATCCGCAGCATCCAGCGTGGCAAGGATAGTCCGCGACGAGAAGGCGCTCGAATACGTTGTGAAAGGACTGGGGGATGAAGAATATGGTGTCTATACTCGCGCCGTTGACGGGTTGATGAAAATCGGTGAGCCCGCAGTTGGCCGGTTGATCGAAGTGCTGGCAGAAGATGAGTTTTTCGCATGTATGAATTCATTGGGCGTGTTACGAAGGATAACCGGCCAGGATTTAGGAACGGATTACGACAAGTGGAAGAAGTGGTACGAGGAGAGTAAGAAGCAGTAGTAAGGGTCAGAATTTCCCCGGACATGAAGTCCGGGGCTTGCCAGGTCATGTGAGTTTATGTGGTATCTGATTACGTGGACGACATACGGGTACTGGCTGCCGGGCGACCCGCGGGGATTCAGGACGCGCGGGCACAGGGAGCATGTCGCGCCGCCTCCGAGGTATGCCACGGACGGGGATAGTTACAATCCGGGCAGGTACAGACCGTTGTTTGAATCCGCAAGGAAGCGAGCGGGAAAAACTGTTGCGCTCTCAGCACAACATTTACCGATAGTTGCCGACGTCTTGAAGACCACTATAAAGCAGGTCATCAAGAGACCATCCATTGCCGCAATCGGGAATCACCACGTGCACGTTCTTGTTGAGCCTATAGATATTGATGTGCCGGAATTTTGCAGACTGGCAAAGGGTAGAAGCTCGACAGCGGTGAGAAAGTCCGGCTTGGGGGAAATGAAATGGGCGCGGGGCTATCATGCCAGGTCAATGGAATCAGACAAAGAAGCCAGGGCTGCGTGGCGATACATTTCAAAACATGGTCACCATGGAGGCCTTGTAAGGAGAATTGACCCGGTCGAATAGTAAGCCCCGGGTTTTACACCCGGGGAAAATTCCCCGGACATGAATCCGCCGGACGGCGGACGGGGCTTCACCGGTAGCGATGGGGTATCATTTCAGTTTCGGGTCTTCGGTGAGTTTTTGCTCGATGAGTTTTCGTCTTTCCGGGTTCTTCTCGTGCTTGAGGTACTCGCGCCAGGCGAGGGCGGCGAGGGGGTATAGTTCCTCGGCGTAGAATGCGTGTCCGAGCTCGTAGTTGCAGGCGGCGAGGTAGTAGGGGTCCTTCGTCGCTTTAAGAGCCTTCTGGAAGTTGAGCGCCGCGTCGGTGTGCCTGCCCTGTTCGAAGAGCAGCCTGCCCAGCTCGTAGTGGGACTCAACGACCTTGACTTCCTGCTCGATTGATTTCGTGTAAAGGCGGATAGCCTCGGGCGCCTTCTTCGCACGGGCTGCCGCCTGGGCGGCGAGGTAGCTGATGGAAGGATACTGCGGCAGGATTTCGACAACCTGCCGGTAGTCGGAAAACTCCTCGTTAGATTTGCCGAGGGCCTTGTTCGCCTTTGCGCTGTGGAGCAGCAGCTCGGCCGCCTCGACGGAGGACTTTGAGTCTGCAGCCGCTTTTCGCAGGTATGCGGGCGCCTTCTCGAGGTGAAGCAGGGCGTTCTCATTATCGCCGACCTTTGCGAGCGTGAGGCCGAGCCAGTAGTGTCCCTCGCCAAGCTGGAACTCGGCCCCCTCGGGCTTCACCCCGGCGAGAGCGTCCAGGCCGGCCTGGAAGTGTGCCCTGGCGGCGTCGGGGCGGGCCTGGCCGTAGCTGATTTTGCCCAGCAGGAGCCTCACGCGGGAGACGAGGAGCTTCAGGTTCCTGTCGGGAGTCAGCTTGCCTGCGACCTGGAGCGCTTCAGTGAGCTTGTCCTGCGCCTGTTCGAGCTCTGCCGCCCTGTAGTCGCGGATGGCGGCCTCGTGCAGGAGAAACACCTTCTGCGGGGTGGGCCTGTATTTTTCTTCCCGTGCGCGGCGCTTGGCCGCGATAATAGCGAGGTACTGCTTTGAGCGGGCGTCATCCGGGCGTTCTCGGAGCACGCGGCGGAACTGTCTTTCGGCGGCTTTGAGCTTGCTTGCTTTGAAGTAGAAGTCGCCGAGACTGAAGCGGGCTTCGAGGTAGTCGGGCGCGATTTCGACAGTTCTTTCGAGCATCTTGAGCGCTTCGTGGAACTTGCCGGAACGGTCGAGTGCCTGGGCAATCATGTAGTAGGCCTGGCGCCTGGCCCTGTCCACGCCGAGCACGACAGACTGCGGGCCCTGGTGAGCGAATTGCTCAGGGTCGCTTCCGTGGCGCTCGCAGAGCTCGATGACTTTCCTGAAGCTCTCAATTGCCTGCTCGTTGCGGTCGAGGTCAAGCTGGAAAAGCCCTATGTGGTACTGAAGTGAGAGCAGGTGGATTGTGCCTTGGGCGAGCTTTGCCCCATCGAGCAGGGTTTGGAGCCCTTCGGGTATTTTCTTCGTGCCGGCCAGGGCGAGCGCTTTTTTCAGGTGCGCCCTTGCGAGATAGTCACGAGCGTTCTTTTCCTGCGCCATGCGTATAGTTACGTTGAACTCTCCAATCGCCTCGCTGAACTTCTCTGTCGCGAAGCAGGCTTCGCCGAGGTTGAAGTGTATGTGCAGGTAGTCGGGGTTGTCGGAGATTGCGCTGCCGTAGACATCGGTTTCGTTGAGAATCTTCTCGAGGTCGCGGATTGCCTTGTCGTATTTTCCGACACTGCCGTAAGCTACCCCCCTGCCCGCAAGCGAGTTCAGCGCGTAGCCTCTTCGCCATCCCTGCCAAGTTTCGGGCGGGAGGATTCTGAGCACCTCGGAGAAGTGGCGGATTGCGTTGAGGCTGTCGTGGCGGGCGGCGGCGGGTGAGTGTGCGGCCGTGATGGCGCGCATTGCGTAGGATTCGGCAACGGCGAGCTGGCTTCGAGCGCAGTCGGGGTAGCGCGCAATAACGCTGCCGTGCAGGGTGAGCGGGTTCTCCCAGTCGGCGTTTCTGTTCCTTGTCAGCGCGAGGAACACGACTATGAGAAGAACAGTGACCGCAATCGCGCCGCTGCGTGCTGAACCGCCGCGTTTCAGGAGCCAGGCCAGCCCCATGGCCGCGAGCAGCATGAGTCCCACGGAAGGCAGGTAGAGGAATCGCTCGGCGAGGCGCTCGGGCAGGGGGGCAATCTGGAGCACGGGTATCAAAGTCACGAAGAAGAAGAGAATTGCGAAACCCGCAAGAAAGCGCTTTTTGAGCAGCATGGCAATGCCGAGCGCAGTCAAGGCTGCGAGAAGCCAGAGGGAAAACAGGGTGGTAATCGGGTCAAAGAGAGAGCGCGAGACAGGAAAGGCGTTGAAGGAGTAATCCGCGCTAAGCCCCAGGGGAACAAAAAGGAGGCGGACATAGTGCGAGACGCCGCGCAGCATGGTAATTGATGAGATGTAGAGCGAGCCGCCCCAGCGCCCGACGTACTCGTCGCCCATGCCGCCGGGGTTTTTCAGCAGCAGCGCCGTTGCGCCGAAGAAGAGGGCAAGCAGGACTGTTGGAAGGTAAACTGCGAGGTTGGAGCGTGAGAGAAGCCCGCGTGCAAACTCCGCGAGCCGGCCTTTTTTCTCCTTGAGGTAGAGGCCGAGGTCGTAGAGGAGCATCACGGCAGGCAGGGTTATGGCCATCTCTTTTGCCATGAAGGCGAGTGCGAAGAAGACTGGCAGCAGGATTGCGTGCCTGGCTCCCGGGCGGTGGCGGTACTTGAGGAAGGAGAGGAACGCGAGGAGGAAGAATATGGTGCAGAGCACGTCTTTTCTGCCTGTGAGGTATGCGACGGACTCGGTGTGGACAGGGTGAACAACGAAAAGGAGCGCCGCAGCGAGCGCCGCGCCGAAGTGGCCGGTAAGGCGTTTGAGCACGAGGAACACAAGAGCCGATGCAATGATGTGGTAGAGGATATTCGAGACATGGTAGCCTGTCGGGGAGAGGCGGGTAAGCTGGTAGTCCAGGGCGTAGCTGAGGTAGCGGACCGGCCGGTACGAGGGGTCAATCCTGGTGCCCTGGCCTTTAAGCGGGCGGTAGACAAACATGTTGGCGAAAATCTCAGGCACGGTCGAGAGGCTGCGGATAGTGGTGTTGTCGCGGATGATTTTCACATCGTCGAAGACAAACTCGTTGTTGAGGGTGTTTATGTAGGCCAGCCACGCGGCGATTGCGATGAGCATCAGGGCAAGCACGAGCTTTCTTCGCTCGGCGAGCTTCTGCGAGCTGTTCTCTAATGTTTGACTCTGTTTCACGCTGATGAGATTCTACTCCTGCCGGGGTGGTTCGTCAACCTCGCCATCCCCGCTGGACAGCAGGTACATGTTTGAGACGGCAAACGCGGCGGGCCACAACCTGCAAAGCGCTCCGCCGAGGAGCCGCAGGCCCGGCCAGCGCGGCAGGACCGGCATGGGCAGGCGCCTGCGCACGGCCAGCCCGGCGGATTTGAACAGCTTGAGAGCTTTCCCGTGATTGAAGCGGTGAAGGTGGGCTGGGTTGGGGGCGAAGAGATTCTTTATCCCGTGGTAGAAATTGTGCTCGTTGGGTACCGAGACGATGATGTGTCCGCCGGGGCTGGCAGCATCCGCGAGTTTCCTGAGTACAGCCGCCGGCTCCCTGAGATGCTCAAGAACTTCAAGGCAGAGGACGGCATCGAAGCTGCCTTCGATGGCGCTCATTTCGAGGTCAAGTACCTCGGCGTTCAGGCCCTGGCGCCGGATTTGCCGGACAACCGAGGCGGATATGTCAACGCCTTTCGCATCCAGCCCGCAGGCCCTGAGAGCCTGGAGCAGCTCACCGCGTCCGCAGCCGGCGTCGAGGGCTGTGCCGGTACGGGCCGGAAGCATGGAGATTGCCGCGGCGGCGCGATGCCGGGCGCGACGCTTGAAATGGGCCGCCCGTGCGCCGTGCCAGTAACTGTCGTAGTCAGGTGGGCCCAGTGAGCGCGCGAGAATGGAAGGCAGGATGGAATCAGGCTCGCGGCGACTCGCAGACATTCCTTTGCGAAGGCGCCCCAGCAGTCCGGGATTGGCGAGGAGCCGGTGCAGTTGGCGGGCAAGTTCGCCCTTATCGCCGGGCTCTATCAGGATGCCGTTTTCACCGCTGGCTATCATTTCCGGCAGGTCACCCACTTTTGAGGCGAGGACGGGCAGGCCGGTGCTGGCTGCTTCGAGCACGCTGACGGGTCTTCCTTCGGTGAAGCTGGGCAGGACAAGGAGGTCGGCGGCTCTCATGTAGGCTGCGACCTTCTCGTTTGGAACCGCGCCGGGCAGGGAGATTGCGGGACAGGAACGGCCCCTGAGTCGCAGGGCGGGGCGCAGGGGGCCTTCGCCGAGCATGAGGAATCGTGCGCGCGGGTCTGTCGGCGCGACCTGCACGGCTGCGTCGAAAAACAGCTTCGCGCCCTTGGAGGCGGTGATGTCTGCTGCGAAGAGAATCAGTTTCGCATCGTGAGGCAGGTCGAGCTGGCGCCGGGCTTCCTGTTTCGGGCCGGGATGGAAAACGGAGCTGTCTATCAAGGGGGGGGAATAGGCTACCTTCCACGGTGGTACGTCGAAGCGGGTGGTGAGCGTGCGAAGAAGGTCGTGGCCCACGGCCAGGACACGTATGGAGCGCCTCAGTACGGCGCGGGCAAGCAGGCTGAAAAAGAGATTCTTTCGAGCGTAAACATTGATGTCAGAGCCGTGCGCGTGGACTACAAGAGGAATTCTCGAAAGCATTGCCGCCCCGGCGCCTATCAGCCCGGCGGGCAGGACCCAGTTGGCGTAAATCAGGCGGATGCGCCTGGCGCGGATGAGTCGCATCGCCGTGGCGAGGCCGGACAGCAGGTATGATACGAGCCGCAGGACCGGGACGTGGGTGTAGTGCTTGACCGGCCTTGCGCCGGAGTGGTACGGAAAGCGCACGACCTCGTAGCGGGACAGCCTCTCGCAGCGGGGGTCCGCGGGGTAGACACGGGGCGCAAGGACCGTGACCCGGAAGCGCCGGGCGAGGAGGCGTGCCGCGTTCGCAACTGAGACGGCACGCGAGGGTTCGCAGACGGAGGGGAAAGCTGCCGTCAGGAGCAAAATGTGGTCTTTGTCTTTTCGCGTTTCGTTACTCATTCTTCCGGGCCGGTTGCTCATGGTCGGATGGGGACTTGGCAATCAGCTTCACTGAATGCGCCGGGGACGGTTGACCGTGCGTGTAGACGATAAGCTCGGAAAGGAATCCCGTGAGCACAAGCTGCAGCCCGACGGCCAGAAACAGGACGCCGAGTATGAGCAGGGGATAGCGGTACTGCACGGAGCCGGTCTCGATTTTCAGGTACGTGACGTAGCCGCAGATTACGAGTCCGGCGAGAGTCAGAATCAGGCCGGCAATTGAGAAGAGTCGGGATGGCCGCCCTTTTCCCTTGTAGAAGCGGGACAGCAGTGAGGCGGCGAATATGTCGAAGATGGCATTTGGCAGCCGGGATGCACCGTACTTGCTTCTCCCGTGCGTGCGGGGCTTGTGGCTGACCACTACTTCGCCGACGCCAAAGCCCTGCCAGTGGGCCACGAGGGGTATGAGCCGGTGCCGTTCGCCGTAGAGCGGGATGTCTTTGGCGACCTGCCGGCGCATCGCCTTGAAGCCGCAGTTGATGTCGTGGACAACTCGGAAGCCGGCGATTTTCAGCGCCCAGTTGTACAGGAGCGACTGCAGGCGCTTGTAGGTCGAGTCGCGGCGCGGCCTGCGCCACCCGCACACCAGGTCGCGTCCGCTTTCGAGCGCGTCAAGGAACTTGGGGATATCGGCCGGGTCGTCCTGCAGGTCGGCATCCATGGTGAAGATAATCTCGCCGGCCGCCTGCTCGAGGCCGACAGCGAGTGCCGCGGACTTGCCGCTGCGCCTGCGCAGCGAGACGAGCGTCATCCCGGGATATGCATCAAGGAGTTCCTGGGCTACTGAGAGCGAGTCGTCGGTCGAGCCGTCGTCTACAAGGACTATTTCAAAGCTGTTTCGGGTTCCGGGTTGCGAGTTGCGAGTTGCGGGTTGTTTTTTTCCCGCAACCGATTTCTCGAGCTGGGTGGACAGGGAAGCGACCAATTCTTTCAAGGAGTCCTGTTCATTATGGAAAGGGATGACGACCGAGATCACTCAAACCTCCAGGTGGAAATCTTCCCTGAGGATGTCAAGGAGGTCCCAGAAATTGTGAATCTCGTAGTTGGGTTCAGTTTCACCCTGCAGGTCGATATAGCGCCCGGAGCGTCGGTTGCGGACCGTAATCATGCCAATCTGGTTGCACGGGTCAATGTCATTGACGGGGTTGTCGCCGATGTACATCGTCTGCGCCGGTCTCAGGTTCAGGTCGCTGCATGCGCGCAGGTACAGCTTCACGTTCGGCTTGGATATCCCAATCTGGTCGGAGATGAAGATAGCACTGGGGGTCAGGTAGGGCAGGACTTTGAGCCTTACGAGCTTTTCCGCCTGCTTTATGGTTATTCCCGCTGTGATGACACCGAGGATAAGGTCGCTGTTGTAGAGGAGCTTGAGCACCTCGAGCGCGTCCTCGTAAGCGTTCAGGTGCCGGAACTTCGTGTCGTGGTAGGCGACAACGGCGGCGGAAATGAGAGTTGCGGGATTTATAGCCTTGTAGAAGCGGCGCGGGACGCGCAGCAGGAGCTTGTCGAAGTGGTGCTCGTAGTTGGAGGAGAACTCGCCGACTATCTCGTCGAGTTCCTGCCGGAGTTCATCCTTGGACATGCGCAAGCCGACGTTAATCATTGCCTTTACGGCGTTCTCGCGAGCCATCTCGGAGAACTCGTAGGTGGAGTAGAGGGTGTCGTCGATATCGAAGAATATCGCCTTCAGGCCCGCCATAAGGGAACCCTTTCTTCTGCCAGAAGACCCGCCACTTTTGGTAGCAGCCCCTCTGTATGTTTCAAGGGCGCAGCAGACAGGCTCCGCCCGGACAGTCCGCCGGACGGATGGCGCCTTCTGATTCCTAACCGCCTGGGCCGGTGCCGAACTTGGCCTTCTCTTCGTCACGCAGGATAACGATTCTGCCTGTGATGAGTATGACGAGGTTCCTGCGCTCGTGGACGTAGCCTTTGCGCTTGAAGACCCAGTTGAATATCGGCAGCTTGTCGAAAATCGGTATCGACGCGACGTACTTCCTCTCCATCACTTCCTTCAGCCCACCCAGTATCGCGGTGCCTCCGTCCGGGATGGTAACGGAGGTGAAGGCTCTTTCGAGGAACACTTCGGGAATCTCGATAATGCCCTGCACGACCGACTGGAGGAAGGTGCCCATGTTGACGACGATTGTCGAGATGGTCGGCGTCGTGAGTGCGGAGAAGGTCGGGCGCACATCTATCGTGATGTACTTCCTGTCGGAAGAGACGACCGGGCGCACGTCAAGCACCAGGCCTTCCTGGAAGTTCCGGATTACCGGGTCCGCCACTTCGATAGGGGTAAGACCGCCGGCGCCGGAGGTGTCGTAGTCGGCGATATAGGCGCGCTGGCGCAGGACGCTTATGAAGACGCGCTGGCGGTTGTGGGCGGTGACCATGGCGCTGGACATGTTGTTGGCCTTCAGTGTCTCTGAGCGCGCATGGAGTATTGCGTTTATCTGGAACGGCTCTATCCAGGTGGATGAGAGCCACAGGCCGCTGTCAGGTGCCGGGTTGATACGGGCGCCGGCCAGCAGGCCAGGGAACGCGTCGAAGACGTGCTGCATACGGCCCGCGTAGCACTCGCGGTTCGGGTTGGGCTGGCGCTGGGTGACACCTGCGTCGGTTCCGCCTGACTGGTTGGCGATTATCGCGAAGGGCGTGCCGAGGAAGGAGCCGCCGTTTCCAAGGCCGCGATAGTCAATGCCGATATCTTCGAGGAAGTCGTTTCTGACATCGACGAACCGCACCTCGATTACGACAAATATGCCTGTGTTGCGGCGCAGGTTTTCGAGGATAGCCTCGACCTGCTTGTGTATCTCGCGCGTGTTTATGACGATGAGCTGGCCGCGGTGGTCCTCGATTGTGCCGAACCCGCCCGCTTCTTCCGGCCAGTTGTCATCGCCCGTGGCGGCCTTGATGAGCTCTATGAGCTCCTCGGCCCCGAAGGGCTCGCCTTCGTCCTCCCCTTCCTCATCGTCGAAGGAGATGCCGCCACCGCCGCCGCCGGCACCGCCGCCTGATTCAGGGTCGAATACCCGCACGTCAGGCCCGGTGAAGTTCGGCACCTTGGCAAGGATGTCGGATACATTGTATATCTCGAAGATGCCCTGGCCCGGGATGGTGCCTTCCTCGGTGATGAAGATTGTGTTTTCCTTAAAGATGTACATGAAGCCTGTCTGGTCCATTATAAGCTGCAGTGCGTTCTTCAGGACAATCTCCCTGAGCCGGAGGGTGAGCGTGACCGTGGCATCGACACGCGGGTCAATCACAATATTCAGGCCCGTAATATCCTGGAGGAAAGACATCACGTTTGCGAGGCTGGTGT
>DAOVDS010000038.1 GCA_030669415.1 bacterium | reverse complement strand
CGCCCGAAGTGCTTGCGGTAGTTGGCGCAGCCGACCCTAATCTGCGCCCTCCTGCACTCGTGGGATTCCACAAGCGGCAGAAGCGCGTGTGTGGCGGATGAACCGATAATCTCCAGGCACCCCAGGTCCTGGAACTTGCGGAAGGCATTGAGCAGGTTGCGCCCGTAGCGTTCTTCGAAGGTGTGGCGCACCATTTTGAAGTGGTCGCGGTACATGAGCGCCACTTCGTGCTCCGGGCTGTTGGCCGTGCGGTGCGCTTCTTTTTCGGCCAGTTCGCAGAGGCGGTTTATGTGGCTGAGGTAGCGTTCCTGCAGCAAGCCGTCGCTTAGCATCTCGCACAGGGGCGGCGTAAGCGACATGGTGATTCTGAACTCGACGCCGCTCTCCACGAGCCTGTCGAACAGGATAACAAGCGGCCCGTAAGTCTCCGTTATCGCCTCGAAGAGCCAGTCTTCCTCGAGGAACTCCGGGTGGTCGGAGTGCCGGACAAACGGCAGGTGAGCGTGCAGAACAAGCGAAAGATAACCGAGTTCCATTGCTCTTCTTCCCAGCGGCCCGAGCGGTCGCGCAGCGACTTCTCAAAGAATGCCTACGGCACCAGGCTCTCGAGCAGGGCCTCACATGCCTGGTCCACTTCCGCCTTCGAGAGGATAAGAGGCGGGCGCAGACGCACCGACTTCGTCCCGCTTGAGAGGGTCGCAAAACCCTTGTCCCAGCAGCGTGTGCGCAGGGCGTTGCGCTCCTCGGTTGACTTGCAGTCGAACGCGATAAACAGGCCCATGCCCCGCACGTTGCGTATCTTGCGGGTCTTCCTGTGGATTTTCCGCAGCCGCTCGAGGAAGTAGGCTCCCGTTTCGGCCGCGTTCTCAACCAGGTTCTCTTCCTTGATAATGTCGATGTAGCGCTGGCAGCGCACCATGTCCACGAGGTTGCCGCCCCAGGTCGAGTTGAGCCTGCTCGAGACGTTAAACACGTTGTCCTCGTTCTCCTCGATGCGGCTGTTCGCCATGAACCCGCAGACCTGTGTCTTCTTGCCGAAGACTATCATGTCAGGCTCTACGCCGAAGTGCTCGACAGCCCACATCCTGCCGGTTATGCCCAGCCCGGTCTGCACCTCGTCAACGATGAACATGATGTCGCTCTCATCGCAGACTGTGCGCAGTTCCCGGAAGAATTCGGGCCTGAAGTGGTTGTCGCCGCCCTCGCCCTGGATTGGCTCGATGACCAGCGCCGCGATGTCATCGCCCTTCTTCGCTACTGTCTTCTTAATCTGCGCGAGCGCCTTCTTTTCCGCGTTCTGCACCCTCTGGAGCACCCGCGGGCCGACAGGGAAGCTCAGCTTCGGGTTGATGATTCTGGGCCACTTGAACTTGGGGTAGTACTGTATTTTTACAGGCTCCGTGTTGGTCAGGCTCATGGTGTAGCCGGTGCGGCCGTGGAATGCCTCCTTGAAATGAATCACCTGCGAGCCGACCTCGCGGCTGTAGCCTTTCTTGAAGTTCTTTCGCACCTTCCAGTCGAAGGATGCCTTGAGCGCGTTCTCAATTCCCAGCGCACCACCGGCAATGAAGAAGAAGTGCTTCATGTAGGGCGGGGCCGCGTTCTCGGCGAAGTGGTCCACGAAGGTGGCAAGGAGTCTCGTGTAGATGTCAGAGTTCGTAGGATTCACCAGAGCGGCTAAGTTGAGGTCTCGCTGAAACTCGGCGTCGAACATCTTCGGGTGGTTGTGCCCTACCGGCAGCGTGCAGAAATATGTGTAGCAGTCCAGGTATTCCCTGCCTGTTACGGCATCCACCATGTAGGCCCCGTGCGATTTCTCCATGTCGATAACGACGTGGAAACCGTCAACAATGATGTGCCTGCCCAGCGTGTCGTGAACAGCTTCGGCTGGAACTAACATGATGCCTTCCTCCCTTTGAAACGGGGTTTGGGAACCAAATAGTATAGATAGGTGTTTGGGAATGTCCAGCAAATAACCAAGACACACGCACTTTTCGCGGCGCCATCGATGGCACGGGTGCTGCAGCACTTGCTCCGGCTGAGGTGTTTGGCCGCGGGCAATCGCAAAGCCGCGAACGGCAGCCCCGGGGGAGGGCGGTGACTGAATTTCCCCGGGTGTAAAACCCGGGGCTTGTCATTGTCCATTGGCTTTTGGCTCTCTCTCAGGAGTGCTTTGCCGTGGAGTTTGCTGTTGGGACGAAAGAGATGAGCGTTAACTGCCGATTGGTTAGATGGGACTGCAGGCCTGGACTGGTGGAGCGAGAGATGGTAGCTGTGATTGTCGAGATTGCTGACAAGATGCCGGGCGCCTTCTGGCCCATCTTTTACAGCTTGCCTTTTGCGGGTGCAGCGTTGGTGCTGGGCATACTGCGCTGGCCGCTTGTCCTTCTCTCATTGCCGCTGATTGCGTTTGGTAACTTCGTCATGTGGTTCGAGCTGCAGGAGCCCGTGTTCGGCGACTGCATCATTGCTGAGATGGGCTGGGGCTATATCTGGAGCGAGTTCATCGGCTGGAACGCGCCTTTTGTAGTCGCATTTGTGGTTGTGGCTGCGGTTCGGTTGTATGTGAAGAGAAACCACCCTCCGCCCGGTTCTCCCATTTAAGCTGACAGAAGCAAGCTTTTCTCTAACACATCATGCGACCTGTCCTACGGCGGAGTAAGGTTTTAGCATTATACACGCGCTGCAAGCAGCGCCGCTAAATATCCGCGCACTGAAGCACGCGGCCAAGAAACCTCTCTCACTTCGGCGGGGTGGGTGCGTATAAGGTGTAGGATTCGGCAAGTGCGGCGTTAGGAGAAGCTACAGTGAAAAGACTTGTTGGCTTGGTCATGGTGGCTCTGCTGGTATTGGGCTCTGCAGCGCTTGCGGATGAAGTCGTGCTCAAGGGCGGCGACAGAATTTCAGGCAGAATTGCGAAGCGCACGGAACACTCGGTTACGCTGGAGACGGAGTTTGGTAAGCTTGTTATCCCGCGCAGCGACATCGAGCGCATCAAGCTCGCCGCGCCAATACAGAACGAGTACCTCGAGCGAATAAGACTACTTGCCCGGCAGCACAGGGAACTTGCGAAGTGGTGCGAAGAGAAGGGGTTGGCGGAGCAGGCGCAGGAGAATATCGAGGCTGCGCTCGAGCTGGAGAACCTGCTGGCAGCTTCAAAGAAGACCACTGCGAAGAAAAGCAAGGGTGTTGACATAAAGGTCTTCGATGCCGTGTGGGAGGCAGTACGAGACAACTTCTACGACAGGGAGAACTACAACGGCTGCGACTGGAAGGCAATGCGGGAGAAGTACCTGCCGCGGGCAAGGGCTGCGAAGACACAGCCTGAGCTTTATGACGTGTGCAACATCATGCTCACGGAGCTGAAGGCGTCGCACTGTTACCTGTGGTCCCCGTATATCTGGGAGCACCACGTAAGAAACGAGTTCAGGGGCGAAACGACGCTGCAGGCGGGCATCGAGATACTGAAGCTGGGGGACAAGTACTTCGTGAAGTGGGTCTATGACGGCGGGCCAGCGGACAAGGCCGGGGTTGAGGTCGGGGAGGAGCTGGTGAGCGTAAACGGCGAGCCGGCAGGCGCCAGCGACAGGCTGGCTCTCAAGGATGGCATCTCGACGGACCGGCGCGCGCTCTACACGCTACGAACGGATGACGGCGCGGCGCTTGCGCTTGGGCTTCGCAGACGAAAAGATGGGATAGCTGTCGAGGTGCAGGTGAAACCGGCGATGACTTCAATGCTGGAAGCGGCGAAGCAATCGGTCAGTGTGATTGAGCGGGGCGGCAGGAAGCTGGGATATGTGCACCTGTGGCATTTCATGAACCGGGGGATGACGAGCGTGATTCGAGATGCCCTCGGCGGCAAGCTGAAGGACTGCGACGGGCTTGTGCTGGATGTGCGCGGCAGGGGCGGCTCGCCGTGGGTGATTCGGCAGGTGCTGCGGGTCTTCACGAGGGGGCGGTGGACCAAGCCGGCGGTGCTTGTGGTGGATGAGGATACTGCGAGCGCGAAGGAGATATTCGCATACTACTGGAAGGAATACAAGCTGGGGCCTGTGGTGGGCCGCACAACTGCGGGCCACGTGCTGGGCTCCGGGATGCTGCCCATGCCGGACGGCTCGATGCTGCTTCTTGCCAGGGTGAAGGTGACGAGAATGACGGGCGGGAAGGACCTTGAAGGCCGCGGCGTTGAGCCTGATGTCAAGGTAAAGGAGACATTCGAGTACTGCGGTGGAGAGCAGCCCATGATAAAGAAGGCGATTGAGGTGCTTCTGGAGCGAATCAGGAGCGCGCCAGGAGACAAGCAGTCGTCCAGGACAGTTGAGAGACCCAGCAGGGCTGCGTGATTCGAGTTGTATAGAAGCAAATGAAGACCGGGACGGCTATGCCGCCCGGTCTTTTTCCTTCCGGATAGAGAGACATGTTTATGACATGTGCTTGCTGACCAGCTTGGTCATCTCGAACATCGAGACCTGCTTCTTGCCGTTGAATACTTTCAGGAGCTTGTCATCGGCGTTGATGTTTCTCCTGTCCTTGGCATCCTGCAGGTTGTTCTTCTTGATATATTCCCAGATTTTCTTCGTTATCTCAGTCCTGGGAATAGGCTTGCTGCCTACTACTGCCGCCAGCGCGGCATCCGGCTGCATCGGCTTCATGAACGCCGGGTTTGGTTTGCGCTTGGCCATTTCATTCCTCCAAAAAGACCGCCGTGATGGACAGTAAAGATACAAATCTGCGCAAGAAGTTAGCAGGTTTGGATGCCGACGTCAAGGGAGTGGTGGGCAGAAAACAAAAAAATCTTTTCTGCCGCTGAAACCCCAACCGGCAGGGAAGGGATACCTGGGCCTGCGTTTTCAGCGGAAAGGGCCGGGTTTTGCGGAGGTTGATGCCGCAACTGCGCGTGGAAGTCCCACCTCGCATCGCCAAACGATTTGACGACCCGGCCAAGTGATGTTAGAATAAAAGTGAACCACGGCGCTGGTGTTTCGTCAATAGATGTAAGAAGCTCTCAGAAGAAGGGCCGTGCATTCAGCAATGAAGAACGCAGGCGCAGGCCTCAAACAGTCTAACGAAGCGGTGGAGGCGGGGTTTAACAATAATGATGGCCTGGAGTGACAGGCAGCCGAAGGCGATGCGGTTGCAGGGTTTTTCAAGCACAAGGCGGCCCGGCTGCGTAAGGAATACAGGAGTGGGTTGGCTTTCCCACTGACATGCGGCAACCATATTTCTCTTCGGGGTGAAGAGGTTCTTAAGGGGGTAAGGATGCGACTGAGCGTTCTCGTCAGGGCGGCGGTGGCGGCGCTTCTGCTTTGGGCACTTCTCGGATTTGGCGGGCTTGCCTTCGCCGATACCATTCACTTCGTGGATGGCAGGAAGCTGGAAGGCAAGGTAATCTCGCAGAACGATGACGAGGTGGTCATAAAAACCAAGTACGGCACGCAGGTTCTGGACAGGTCCACGATTGAGAGGATTGACCGGACCAAGTCCGAGCGCGAGCAGTATGAGGAAAAGAAGGCCCAGGTAAAAGATAACGATGCCGAGGGCCACTACCAGCTCGGCCTGTGGTGCAAGGAGAATGGCCTGCCGAAGGAGACCGAGGCCGCATTTGAGAAGGTAATCGAGATAAACCCGAACCACGCGGGTGCCCGCAAGGAGCTTGGATACGAGAAGCACGAGGGCAAGTGGCTGACCCGCGACGAGGTGATGGAGAAGAAAGGATACAAGAAGTGGCGGGGAGAGTGGGTTTCGACAGAGAAGTATGACTCGCTGGTGAAAGAGAAGGTCCAGCGCGAGAAGGAGAGGGAGGGAAGAGATGCGGCGAAACTGGCCGAAGAAGTGAAGAAGGCCACTGAGGCTGCCGCGAAAGAATACGAAGGCGTGCCCTGGGAAAGCAGGCACAGACCCAAGAGCAAGCACTTCAACGTTGAGTGCAACTCCACGCGCAAGATTGCCGAGAAGTACGCCTGGCTCATGGACCGCTTCTATGACAAGTACTCGAAGGTCTTTGCGGCGTTCAAGCCGCAGAAGCGCAAGTGCAACATCTACATCCACCGAAGCCACCAGGAGTTCATGCAGATGCGCCGGCGGCCGGCGGGAGTAGGCGGCTACTACATGCCGGGCCAGCACCAGCTTGTCGCCTTCCACGGGTCATTCGGCGCCACAAGCAACACATGCACCGTCCTTGCGCATGAAGGTACACACCTCTTCCAGGACCTGATTGGCATGATGGGCAGGCCCGTGCGCTCGCCAATATGGCTGCTTGAGGGCCTGGCAGTACTCATGGAGGCGGCGGAGGTGAACTGGCGCAGCGGCAAGATTAGAATAAAGGGTGTCAGCCGCGACAGGCTCACCATGCTGCAGGCGGAGCTTTCCGGCAAGAGGGGCTCTCCCATGACCCTCCAGACTGTTCTGAACACGCCGCAGCGCAGGTTCTCCGGCAGGCATTACGCGTACGCGGGCATGATGACCTACTACATGCTGCAGGGCTCGAAGAACAAGAAGTGCGCATTGCTCTACAACGACTATATCAAGATAGCAACAGGCTGGAAAGGAACCCGGGCGAGGCAGATAAGGGCTGGTGACTTCGAGGGACTTCTTGACAAGTACCTGAAGTGCTCGCTTTCGGAGCTTGAGGAGAAGTGGAAGAAGTGGGTTCTCAAGCAGAAGCCGGAGAAGCTGATTTCGCGAAGGGGCAACAAGTACAGTTGCAAGAAGCTCGGTTTCTCCGTTGAGAGGCCGTCCGTCAAGTGGAAGGGCGAAATAGATGACGTGCTGCCCGGCGAGATGGTGGTGTTCACCAACGACGAACTCAAAGCCCGTATTGCAGTAACGGCGGGCGGCAACTTCATGAACTATACCCTCGAGTCGCTTGTCAGTGCGATAAAGAAGTCACATTCTCAGTCTGTATCGAAGGGCTCTCTCGCCGACTACAAGCTGGTGTCCGAGAAGTTCGAGACAATAAAGGGACACAAGGCATACGTCTTCGTCTGCCTTTTCAAGAACCCCAAAAGCACTATCACAAAAGAACTTATGAAGCGCAGGTACGTCTATTTTGTTACACCCAACAACATCTATTCCGTCAGATTAGTGGCACCGCCCGAGAACTACGACCAGTGCCTGGAGGATTTCCTCGGTACTCTTGAGAGTTTCGAGATTCAACTGTAGCGGCGCAGGGGAGCCTCTGAGGAGATACGGCTTATGCCCGTACTGGTAAGGTACTGCAACAAGTGCGGTATACGGATATCCCCTCTTGACCTCGAGACAGGCAGGGCTGTCGAGCACAAGGGTGGCTATTACTGCGCCAACTGTGCTGAGGAGCTCGTGGTCGTTGCCGAGGTGGTCGAGGAGGAAGAGGCACCGGAACGCAGAAAGGCCAGGAACGGGAAGAGGCCCCTCGCCCCGGTGATAAAGCGCCCGGTTCATGTTGACCCGGACAAGGTGCCCCAGCGTCATGCCGTAAAGGAACGCGCCCACCACGAGGAACCGGCCAGGGCAGAATACCAGAAGCCTTCGGAAAGCCACCTGCCGATATACCTTCTCATTATCGCCGTGTTCATTGTGCTGGTGGTGATTGTGGTGCTGGCGAACCAGAAGAACGGCACCCGCAAGCCGCCGAAGCCGGCGCCGCGTCGAACGACAACCATCGAGCCGCCGCCCCCGGAACCGGGAAGAAGAACTACCACGGGTGTGGATACTGAAGCGGAACAGGCTCTGCGTGCCGAGCTTGACAGCATCATCAAACATGCGGATGAGCATCCCGAGGAGCTCCATGCCGCAATCGACAGGCTCAATGCCTTCGTGAGAAAGCCCAGCTTGCCGATGTCGGTGGCCTCCGATGCGAGGCTGAGGCTCAATACTTACACCGGCAAGCTTCGCACCCGTACCGCCGAAGACTACAAGAAGTTGTCCGTTAGAATCGGTGTGCTGCTGAAGGAGTTCAAGTTCGCAGAGGCGCTCAAAGCGCTTGATGGCTTCTCGCAGACCTATGCCAGCGAAGATGTGCTGCATGACCTGGACAAGGAGAGAATGAGAATCTACTTCGAGAAGGGGGCGCACGAGGAGTACCTCAAGACTGTCAAGAAGGTGGGAACGCCCGGCGAGGACAAGAGCCTCGCGGTTCTGCGCAGTGACCTCAACGAGCTCAGGAAGTGGCTTGAGCAGTTCCCCGGCACTCCTCACCAGGAAGAGTTCAAGGAACTCGCCGCGTCGATAGAGAAGTACCTGAAAGACCGCCAGCAGCAGCACAGAGACAAGGTTCGCAAGGAGTACAATGAGGCCGCACAGCGAGCCAAGAAACTGGCCGAAGAGGGCAAGTACAAGGAAGCGGCTCTCCTGCTCAGGAGCTTCGCCGCGAAATACCCGGAGGAAAAAGCCCTCGCGAAAGAGGCGCAGATTACCGCCGACCTCTACGACAAACAGGCTGCAGGTGCCGCGAAGGTACCAGACAAGCCCAAGGAACCCCGGTACAGGCTGCTCTTCACCGGTGCCAGTCCTGTGTCGAACCTGAAGTACAAGTATGAGGCTGCCACCATGAAACAGCTCGCCGACGGCGACAAGTGCCTGTCCATGCCTGCCTCCGGAGCATCCATCGTGAAGGTGGAGTTCGAGGTAGAGAACGTCCCGGCGACGCTTGTTCTTGCACTGGAGCACGCCAGTGTCAAACCCCAGCGCGGAAAGAAGAAAGCAGAGCTGACAATCAAGCTCAACGGCAAGAACGTTGCCGAGAACTACCAGGTGGAAGACACCTTCAAGGTTGAGCCCTTCAATATCCGCAGGTTCACGAAGAAGGGCGCCAACACGCTCGAAATCATCCTGACCAGGAAGGCCCAGTCAGGCTACCTTCTCAAGAAGCTGGGGATAGCGAAGATACTTGGAGATGCCTTCAAGCCGCTTGGGGAGAAGCCCGAAGACAACGGCGGTGCCGGGAAACAGCCCCAGCCCCAGCCGGCAGATGCCGGGATATTCGATGGCAAGTCCTTGACCGGCTGGAAGACGCACGGCCCGGGCGAGTGGAAGGTCCAAGACGGTGTCATAATCGGCAAGCACACGGGCAAGGGCAGGGAGAAGGATATTGGCTTTGTGTATCCCTTCAGCGACAAGAGCAAGAAGTGGCTCGACTACAGGGTGTCGTTCGAAGTGTGGTCCAACGTCGCCGGCGGCTGGCAGGTGGGGCTGCGCGTGCGGGAAGGCGTCGGCGGGCTGGTGAGCGGCAACCTCCTGAACGCCAGCGACCAGTTTGTTGACAGCAAATGGTGGAAAATCGTCCTGCGCCTTGACGGTAAGAACATATACGCTTCCGTGGACGGCAGCGACGAGTTCAAGATGCCCAGGGACGAAGATCTGCTACCCGGCACGTTTGCCTTCGGGGTCAAGCTGGGCGCGGTTGTGAAGTTCAGGAATATCAAGTTCGAGCTTGTCAAGACGAAATAATTCTCGGGGATTCCGCCTTCTGGGGGGAATTCGGAGCCTGCCGCGCGTGTTTATTAGGTAGATTCCCGTCAGGGAATATCTCGCGTGCTTTCCGGACATTGCCGGGAAGATGCAGGTAGAACTCTGCGAAAGGAGAACCTTATGAGGTCCGCTTGTCTGGCGCTTGCCTTTCTTGTGCTTGCCATGACCGCCGGGGATGCCCTGGCGGACAAGCTCAGCGACGCAACCTTCAATACATTCACCAGGAAAGCAAAAGATGCCCTGAAGAGCAAGAATGAGAAGGAAGCCATCGAAACGATAGGGAAGCTCGCCGAGGACGACTCCGAAAGGCTTGCGAAGTTCCTCTTCTCCATATCGAGCAAGTACTACACCCCGGAGCTGCTCGAAGCCATCAAGCAGGCGCTGGGACGCATAAGCGACCATGGCGGCGTGCGCTATATCGTGATAAACGCACCAAAGGCCAAGACCGGCCTGCGACCCGTGCTCGCGCAGGTTCTCGGCGCGCTCGGTAACGAGGATGCCTTCAACGCACTGCTCAAGTATGTCAGCTCCAGGAATGGGAACACTGTCAGGGAGGCGGCCAAGGCCATTGCGAAGAAACGCGACTCACGCGCCGTTGACAAGCTCATCGGCGCACTCGAATACTGGGAGGGCAGGGATAAGAAAGTCGTCGCGGAGATACGCTACGCGCTCATCTACTCCACCGGCGCAAGCGGCGACGGCCTCGACAAGGCAGAGGACTGGCGCAACTACTGGCGCAAGCACGGCTCCTCTTCTTCAGGCTCGTCCGACACCAGCAGCCCCGCTACAGCAAGCCCCAAGAAGCCGGACTTCTTCGGCACCAGCCTATCCTCGATGCGGTTCGTGTTCATAATCGATGTCTCCGGCTCCATGAAAGTCGTTGACGAGGGCCCGGGCGACTCCTCCGGCGACGCAACCGGCGGGACCGCGCCTTCCGAGGATGTCGAGCGCGAGAAGGCCGAAGGGCAGACGAGAATCGGGCGCACAAAAATACAGCTCATAAAAGCCATAAAGTCGCTTTCAAAAGACGTGAAGTTCAACATAATCACCTACTGCCATGATATCAGCTCCTGGAAGCCCAGCCTGCAGGAGGCGAGCAGCGCGAACAAGCAGGCCGCGATTGACTTTGTCAAAAAGCTTACCGCCGGAGGCCTGACCTACACCGACGATGCGCTGCGCGAGGCTTTCAAAAACAAGGATGCCGACACCTTCCTCCTGCTCTCCGACGGCGCACCAACACACATAGGGGACGAGCCCCGCGAGGAGTGGGGCGGCCACAGTGACTCGAAAGAGCTTATCGAGAAAATCTACAAGGAGGTCGCCGAGCTCAACCGCCTGCGCAACGTGCGCATAAACACCATCGGCTTCAGGGATGCCAACATGGAATTCATGCGCAAGCTCGCCAAAGACAACGGCGGAACGTGTACCGAACTCAAGTAGAAGGGAACGCCAGGTGCAAGAGAAACCCACAGACTTGTTCTGCCCCGGCTGCGGTGCGAACCTCGTCTCGAAGAAGTTCCACGACCAGGTGGTCGAGAAATGCTACCAGTGCGGCGGGATATGGTTCGACGCCGGCGAGCTGCGCCGCGCGCAGGAGCATCTCGACGATTCGATAACCTGGCCTGAGAACCTCCTCAGGTACGCCGAGAAGCTCAAGGTCAAGACGGACCGCCAGTTGACCTGCCCCAAGGACGGGGGCGCGCTTGTAGCAATTCACTACGGGCCATCCGAGGTTATCGTGGACATCTGCCCCAAGTGCCGCGGCCTCTGGTTCGACCACGGCGAGTTCGTCAAGGTCGCCGACGACCTTGAAGAGGCCTCGGTGGATGAGTCTTCGCTCGAATACCTCAAGGACCTGGCACGCGAAATCTCCGAGGTCGTCACAGGCGACAAAAACACGGCGCAGGAAATAAAGGATGTCCGCAGGACCTGGCACCTCTTCAAGAACAGGCTCGCAATTGACCACCCCCTGCTCGAAAACATAATCGAGGCTATCGGCAAAACCTTCGCATAACAAGCCCCGGGTTTTGCACCCGGAGAAGATTGACATATCACCCACAACGGGCAATAAAATAGCAAGCCCCGGGTTTTACACCCGGGGAATTTTAGCCGGGCCGCCCGCGGCCCGGAATTCTTTCACCATACCTCCCGGCATGGTGCTTCCTACTTGTCCCTGTTCTTCTCGTACCAGGCTTTCCATATAGCGTAGTCTTCATCGAAGTCTTGACCAGTAAGATCTCGCAGCGATTTTGCAGAAAAACTATGTATCGCATCATCTTCGTCCGTTAATGCCTCTATTAGAGGTTCTATGGCCCTCTTGTCGTTAGTGCCGCCTAACAAGAGCGCCGCGTTAGCTCGAATATACGAATCCTCGTTTCTTAACGCTTCAATAATGAACCCAAAGGCCTTGCAGTACCTGTCCAGCTTCGCAAGTCCGTAGGCAGCACACAGGCGTATAAACATGTCATGATTTTTCTGCCATAATTCTGTCAATGGCTCAATTGCCCTCGTGTCACCGATGTCGCCCAGTGCTACCGTAGCTCGCCAGTTGAGCTTGTTGTCCGTTAACGCTTGTATCAAAGGGGCAACAGCTTCTTTGGCCTGCATATTGCCCAGTGCCAGGGCGGCTATGTCCCGAATATCATCGTTGCTGTCTTTCAGTCCATTAATAAGGGGCTGAATGGCCTGCTTGTCTCCAATCTCCGCAAGAGCCAGTGCCGCGTTGCGGCGAGTCATAACATCCTTGTCATTCTTGAAAGTATCTATCAAAAGTTTAGTAGCTGTCTCATCGCCAATCCTTCTTAATGCAACCGCTGCTCTGAGTTGGAGTTGCCTGTAATCGGGTTCGGCTTTCATTGCTTCGATCAAAGGTTCAACAGCTCTACTGTCGCCAACAATCCCCAGGGCCACAACTGCAAACAGGCGGACATAATCATCTTCGTCGCCAAGTGCCTTTACAAGTGGAGTAAATGCATCGGGGTGCTTTGACTCCGCGAGCTGTTTCATGATTTCCCATCGAGTTTCCAGGTCAGGAGAAGTCAATTTCGCAATAATGCCGGGGAAACTCTGAAACAGGGAGCCGGTTATGCCGAACTCGGAATACTTCTCCAGTCCCATCTGTTCAAGCCGTCTTCTTACTTCGTGGTCTGTTGCCATGTCAAGCTGGCTCTTCAAGTATGAAAGGGCAAAATCGAAGTTCTCGGCATCTCGGCGCAATAGGTTCTCTATCCCTTTTTCCGCTTTATTGCGGGTTCCATAATCCTCGGATGCCAGCAGTCGCAGGAGTGAGTTAACTGTGGCTTTCAATTCCTTTTCGGTCAGTATCTTGCGAGTTTCGGGAGATCCTGCGGTTTCAGCCAGCTTTGGCGGTTCGGGTTTCGGCTGGGCGTGTGCGCAGCCTATGCAAAATGCAAAGACAATCAGAATCCAGGTTTCTCGCCTCATGGTGCAACCATAGTATCACCATCCCCGCTCAGAATCAACCTTGCGGTCTGTCCTTGGAGTCCTGATATGGGGCAGCGTTCCGGCAGGGGAAAGCGGGCGCGGCGGGACAGTGTGTCGGATGCAGCGTGCAAATAGTTCTTGAATTTCATTCTCAAAACAGAGAACATACTCCGGGCAGTTCACGCGCGGCGGATGATTTGGAGCAGGAGAACAGTAGAGCAGTAGACCGCGGGCGAGCAGAACGCATATCAAGTTCTCCTGTCCAACTGTTCTACTGCCCGCCTGCTCTGCGCGCAAGGCGCGCGGGGAGGGAATCATGTTCGAAAAAATCTTCAAGCTCAAAGAGAACAACACCACAGTCTCGACC
The DNA here is from genome assembly GCA_030669415.1 of bacterium. Taxonomy (GTDB): domain Bacteria; phylum Planctomycetota; class SKW154; order SKW154; family DAOVDS01; genus DAOVDS01. The sequence continues at coordinate 7,156 of DAOVDS010000038.1, read as the reverse complement.
GAGTTAATGGCTGGCGCGACGACATTCGTGACCATGTGCTACATCATCTTCGTACAGCCCATAATACTCTCCGACGCGCTGCCCAAGGACATAAGCGCCGCCGACAAGGAAGCATTTATCCTGGGCGTGATTGCTGCCACCTGCATCGCAAGCGCGATTGCGACCTTTCTCATGGGATTTCTTGCCAACTACCCGATAGCCCTGGCGCCCGCGATGGGCCACAACGCATTTTTCGCCTATACCGTCTGCGGTGCGGCGGCCGCCGGAGGGTTCGGGTTCGGCTGGAACGCGGCTCTGGGCGCGGTCTTCATATCGGGCTGTATTTTTCTGATACTCTCCTTTTTCGGCTTCCGCGAGAAGCTGGTGAACGCGATACCGCGGTCCATAAAACACGCCATTGCAGTGGGTATCGGCCTGCTTATCGCGCTTGTCGGGCTGGAGTACGCAGGGCTGGTTGTGCCATCCCCCGGCACGCATATAGGGCTCAATCCCGAAATCTCGGCGGCCGTGGTGCTTGCGCTCATAGGGCTTGCGATTATGAGCATGCTCTTCGCGCTGAAGGTGCGGGGCGCAATACTGATTGCCACGCTCGCCACGGCGATAATTGGCGCCATACCGGTTTTTGGAATTGTGAAGTACTCGGGGTTAGTGTCGCTGCCGAACATGAGCTACACGCTGTTCGCGCTCGACATTCCGGGAGTCTTTTCTTCCGGCACCGGCATAGCTGCCGTGATTATCGTGATTTTCGTGTTCTTCTTTCTCGACCTGTTCGACACGGTTGGAACGCTTGTCGGAATTGGCGAGCGGGCCGGCTTCGTAAAAGAAGATGGCACGCTGCCGCGGGCGAGGCAGGCGCTCTTCAGCGATGCGGCAGGCACTGTAATAGGCGCGGGGCTCGGCACCTCGACCGTGACGAGCTACATCGAGAGCGCGGCGGGCGTCGCCTCGGGCGGAAGGACGGGGCTGTGCAACATTGCCACGGGGATTCTATTCCTTGTGGCACTTTTTTTCAGCCCGATTGTGAAGATGGTCGGCGTTTCCGTCATGTTGTCACCGGGCGTGTTCGCCTACCCGGTCATCGCGCCAGCGCTGATACTTGTCGGCTCCATGATGGCCAAGAGCGTCCTCAAGATTGACTGGGACGACCCGACGGAGTACATACCGGCGTTTATCACGATTATCATAATGCCCGCGACTTTCAATATAGCGATGGGGATAGGGTTCGGGTTTGTCGCTTACACGCTGCTCAAGCTGGTTACCGGCAGGCTGAAAGATTCAAGCCCGCTGATATACGTGTTCGCCGGCCTGTTCCTGATATTCTTTATCGCAAGGTATGCTGTGAACATCGGCTGAGCGTGTTGCCTCAGGCAGTCTTTGGAGACGAACGCGCGAGCTTCTTGAGTGCCCGCACAGGGTCTTCCTCGCTCTGCAGCTTCTTGAAAAGGTCGCTTGCCTTGCGCAGGTCGCCTGCGCCGCGCGCCACACGCGCCGCGGTCCCGTAGTGGCATGTATAGTTGTGGTAACGCAGGAAGAATGCGTTGTTCAGGTTCGCCTCAAGCTCCTTCTGCTCCCAGGCTGTCTTCATCTTTTTTCTCAGCCTTGCAGCGTTGGCGGCGGCCTTGCGGAGCAGCTCTGCCTTTCGCTTCGCCATGTTCCTGGCGCCACCGAGGTAGAGCTTCGCGAGCCTTCTGTGCCACCTGTTGACAAATGCCGCGAATGCGGCCCAGTCTTTTTCCTGATTAACAGCCTCGGCGAGAAGCTCGCAGTCACCTCGCTCGCGTGCGAACTCGATTATGGCGAAGCAGCCTATGACTCGCCCGGTCGCCTCTTCGAGAGGGTAGGGTATGCTGACCCTTTCTTTCGCAAGTGTGGAGTGCCAGCCCTCGTGGATTACGACGTAGCCGCGCCGCGCGGGACTCGAGGCGAGCAGGGCGGGCGTTATGGGGCATCTGCCGCCGCCGTGGCCCTCGGCGCTGAAGAGGTAGGTGTCGAAGCCGCGGCCGCGGTACGCAGCTTCCGAGCGCTTCAACTGCCGCCTGTCCCATGAGAACTTGAATTTCATGGGTCGCGAGCGCCACCTGACGACTGACTCTATCCTGAAGGCGGGCGACACATAAAGCCAGTTGGCCGTCTCTGCGCTGGTGTCAATCTTCTCGAAGCTGCCGGCGAAGTCCAGACCCAGCCTGCTCCTGCCGAACTTCAGAAGCGTCTTGATGAAGCGAAGCTGAGAAGATACCGCCCGGGTCGGGCCGGCTCGGCTGCTTGAATCTTTGTATGGCATCACTTGAGCTGCTTCTCAATCTCTTGCGCGCATTTCCTGCCGGAGAGGAGCATTCCGCCGAAGATAGGTCCCATCCGGGGCGCGCCGAAGATGGCGTTTGCCGCCATGCCGGCGGCCCATACGCCGGGGTATATCTCCCGCGAGTTCTCCACGACCGTCTCCTCGCCGCGCTCGGCCCACATGGCTCCCTCGCCCATCACCCTGCCGGTCTCGGTGAAGAGCTTGTAGTTGTGACGGTCGCAGAGGATGTGCGCAACAACGGACTCATGCCCCGTCGCGTCAACTACGAACTTCGACCTTATTGTCAGCGGGTCAACGTGCAGGCCGGCTGCAGCGACGGCCGAGTTATTGAGCACAATCCCGGTAACCTTGTCGTTTTCGACAGCGACATCTTCACACGAAAGCAGGTTGAATATCCGGGCCTCTCTGGCGGCTGCGCCTATTATCGCACCTGTCGCTTCGACCGAGTCGGCAGTGAAGACGCTTGCGTATTCCCTCGAGGTGATACCGAACTCGTCAAGAATCTCTTTGGCTTCGGGCCCGACGACTATCTCGTTGAACGTCATCCCGCCGCCCCACATGCCGCCCCCCGGGGAGAGCTTCTTCTCGAAAATGGCCACCTTGGCGCCTGAACGCGCCAGGTTGTAAGCACAGACCATGCCGGCGGGACCTGCGCCCACAATCGCCACATCCAGCTCCAGGGCATCGAGCAGCTTGCCCATGTAGTTCTCGATAATCGCGCGGGAAACAGTCACGTCATCAATCTTCATCTTCGGTGTTCTCCCGTAGTCTCAGAAGCTCCCTTGCACGCTCGAAATGCGCGTCTTCGAGCTTCGCCACTTCTTCCGGTGAGCGGTTCTCTATCTGAGCGCTGACAAACCTGTGCTCCAGGCTGCGCAGGTGGTCGTTCTCCATCTGGTTGCACAGGTACAGGTAATACTGCCTTGCATAGTCGGACAGCCCGGAGCGTGACCCGGCTGCAAGCACCTCGCGTTTGAGTTCTTCCCGCCCGGCGGGCGACAGGTCACGGACCCAGGCATGCCAGTCGAAGTGCTTCGCTTCGGAGCCCCCGCGCCGATACTTGCTGAGTTTCTCGCTGTCCGGCTCGTACATACTGCCTCTGAGTGCCTGCCCGCGGGCTACTTCTTGCGGTACTCTTCCATCTCGCGGATTCTGCCAACCGCCTTGTCGAGCGCCAGCGCCAGGTTGCCGATTTCCCGGCGCAGTGCCTGCACTTCTTCCTGCATGGTCAGCTCGCGCTCTGGTGGCTTGTGCTGTTCAACCTGCTTCTTCTCGACTTCGAGTTCCTCAATGCGCCCCACCGCCGTGGAAAGCTGGGTCGCGAGGTTCTTCACCTCCTGTCGCAAGGCTGTCACCTCACGACGCGCCGAACTGCTTTTCTTCGCCACAGTCCCGTTCCTCCGGTGTCCACTGCTGCAACTCTGCCCGCATTGTACCACGACCCGGTCCGGTAGTCCAGTTCCGGTATCAAGATTTCAGATTCTCAGTTTCCCGACTGACTCGTCATCAAGCGCAGGCACGGTCAACTCGGAACTGCCCGCACCGGCGCGGATTCTCACAACTGTTTCTTCGCCAGGCCCCGCATCGCCGTAGCGTGCGATTATTCCCGCGGCAACCGCGAGCTCCTCCCGGGTGCACGAGCCGTGCATCAGGGCGCTGGGGCCCATGTGCGAGACAGGCTCAAGCAGCGCATCGCCCTGGTCCGCGTGCTGCTCAATAGACAGGTTCTCCGTCTCGCGCCTGCCGACGGTGAGCCTGCAGGACTCCGAGAGCCTGAAATGCCGGCCGGTGCGCAGCAGCGTCAGCGGTCTTGTGTCGTTGCCGTGGAGGAACATGTCTTTGAGCCTGCGTGCGAAAGTCTCGTCAGTCAGGTAGCACCCACCCGCCGGGGTGGGGTAGCCTGTTATGCTCTTTTCCTGCGCGAGCCGTATCTGCTCGCGGCGCCCACGTCCTGAGAAAGCCAGTAACCTGGTCCTGTCCACAAGCCCGGACTTCTCAGCCTCGGTCTCCCGCAGCAGCTTCGCGGACAGCGGGCGAAGTACTCGCCCCTTCAGGCCCGCCTTCTTGGCAAGCCTGTTCAGCTCGCCCCTGTGCTGGCTCATGGGGCGCTGGCCAAGCACCTCGCCCGTGGCAAGGAACCCCGCCGCCCTTCGTTGCACGATTTCGGCCGCGCGCCTGTACATGAACAGCTTGCAGTCAAGGCACGGGTTCATCCAGCGCCCGTAACCGAACTGCGGGTCGCGTATCACGGGCAGGATATCTTCGGTTACTTCGTGTACTTCCACCTCCACGCCGAATTTCTCATTCTGCGCGCGGATGTAATCCCGGGGGTCGGTCTTGAGCGGAAAGAAAAGACTGTGGAACTTGACGGCCAGAAGCCCCAGCCCCTGCCCGGAAAGCACGCGGTAGGCCAGTATCGAGTCAAGCCCGCCCGAGTACAGTACTATGCCATCATATTTGGCCATAGACAATTTCCTGTTTCGCCTTTTGGCCGCGCTGCCTGCAGCGCGTTTATTCCGTGCCGCAAGCGGCACGGCTAAAATTTTCGGTGTCGTCGCCGGTGATGTCCAGCGTGGTCCAACCCAGCAGGAAATCCACAAACTCCACCGGGTTGAAGCCGATGTCAAAACCCACAACGCCCAACGTCGCGCCCACTTCGACGAAGAATTTCTCCCTCAGAAATGGGGTTGGCGGCTCTATCCTGCTATACATTTGCTCGGTGTCGGCCCCAAACTCCGCAGCATTGATACAAAGAAAGGTGAATGCTCATATTCCTGTTGGAAGTCTGTTAGCTCGAGGGAGCGAAAAACGGACACAAGTTCTTTGCACGGTCTTCTGTTTGCAGCAGAAAACCATCATACCAATCAGTCAAGCAGTCCTCTACTTCTTCCGGCGGTGAAGGAGGAAAATGACAATACCTGCCAAAATGACAGCAGCGGTTATCAGGCCCGGAATAGGCCAGTTGGTATCCTCTTGTACTGATTTCTGTCGTTTGGGCAGTTTCTTTTCCTCCTCTTCTGGTTTTCGCTTCTCCTCTTCCTTGGGAGGACTCTGGTTCTTTGGCAACTCCACCCAGTATATGTTCGCATCGTAGTTCTTGAAGTCAATACCTGGGACCTTGTGAATTGCACCTGAAGTCACATCCATGATTAGTAGTTCGTAATCATAGGTCAGCACCGCCAGTAAAGTGCCATCGGAAGAGTATTCAGGCTTGTGGCAATTCTCCGGCAGGATGCCCTTCAGCTTGGTCTTCTCGCCAGTGGCAACGTCAATAGTGACAGATATGGTTCGTTGGCCTTCAGGGGAGCCTTCCGTGACAAAGCTGAACAAGTGCTTTCCGTCAGGTGACCACTTGCCCCAGTAGAATCTGGAGAGATTCTCTCCGTCCGAGTCAACCACCAATATCCATGGATCAAATCCCTTCTGGTATCTAACTCGTATGCTGCCCTCAAAGATAATTCTCTTGCCGTCAGGCGACCATGATGGCGGATGAACTCTACCGCCCGCCATGCTGACCTGGCTCTTAGAAGGTGGCGCAACCTCTTTCGCCTTCGTCAGCTTACCTGTTACCTGCAAAGTCATCAAGGTTTCGACGTGGGCCCCGTGTGCCAAATAGAACGCTATCTGGGAATCATCTGGCGACCATGCAGGATAACTTACTCGTTCACCCATGCCTCTAACCTCTGCAGCGTTGTAGGCCACTCCTGCCTGCAAATTGTATATTCTCAGTGTTTTCTCCCAGCATGAAGCCAGCTTGTCGCCGTTGTTTGACAGGGCTGTATGATACGGGCTCAGGTAGAGACCTTCCGACAGCTTGATTCCATTCAATTGCTTTGGCTTGTAGATGTTCCCTCTGAACCACTTACCTTCCTTGTCTTGGAGAATAAACCAACCATTAGGCGCCATCATGTAGTTTCGCGAATACTCGAACAATGTAGCCGTGGTAACATTGCTATTCTCTATGTCTACTCTGAATACTCTGCCTGAACCGCAACGGAGAACCAAAGTCTTGGTTCCATTCTCAGATTTTTCACCGATTCCCTTGGAGGTGAAAAGGACTACGATTGCAGTAAGTATCAAAAGACTCTTGCGTTTCATTCTGTCCACCTACTGTAACTACTGCGGTCTCTTGTGCAGTATGACCTTATTGAGATAAAGTTCAGGCTCACCAGGCTCCACTCCGCCCTCGCACCGGCCAGACCGCGCAGACTCAACCGCCTGAAGCGCAGCAGCCGCTTTACGTATCCGAACACCGTCTCCACGGTACTCTTGCGCTTGGCATAGCGCTCCTTTCCTTCAGGCGTCGCGAGTCGCGCCTCCGCAGCGCGCAACTCTTCGTCATACTCGCTTATGTGAAGCTGGCGCCCGTGTTTTGCTTTAGTGCAGCGCGGCCGCAGCGCACAACTGTCGCACTCGCGGCACTGGTACACCTTTATCCTTACATCGCCTGTGGCCTTTGGATCTACCCTGTACTGCTTGAACTTCAGCAACTTCCCCGCAGGGCAGCGGTACGCGTCCTGTTCCTTGTCATACTTGAAATCCTTGTGCGTGAACTTGTGTGCCCCATCCTCGCTTTTGCCCTGTTTGCCCTTTTTCCCGTCAAGATTCTCGTGCTGTGGTATGTAGGGCTCGTAACCACTTTCCTGGCTATCGCGCAAGTTCTTGCCCCCGCAGTAGCCCGCGTCCGCAGCCACCGTGCCACTATCAGCACCTGTGTTCTCCTTGTGCTGCTCGACCTGCCCGGAAAGCACGCGGTAGGCCAGTATCGAGTCAAGCCCGCCCGAGTACAGTACTATGCCATCATATTTGGCCATAGACAATTTCCTGTTTCGCCTTTTGGCCGCGCTGCCTGCA
>DAOVDS010000417.1 GCA_030669415.1 bacterium | reverse complement strand
CCTGATTTGACGACCGCGAAGCAAGGGCATTCAGGGCGCATGTATCGCAGAATGTGTAAAAGCTGCTTTACACATCGGCACAAGAGAACAACTGAGCGCATCCGGTTGAGAGTAGGAAGCGGACAAAATTCGGGGCGACTGGATTCGAACCAGCGACCTCTTGCACCCCATGCAAGCGCGCTAAACCAAACTGCGCCACGCCCCGTCTATCTCTTCAGACGAATCCGGGACTTGCATCCCGACTCGTTTCCTCGCTACTGGAGGTCTTCGATTTCCTGTTTCTTGCCGCGCGTCATCAGGTCCACGACCGCCTGCCGGGGGTCTTTGCCCTCGAAGAGCACCTGGTGAACCTCCTCGGTTATCGGCACCGGTACGCCCAGCTTCCCGGCCAGGTCGCGCGAGGAGATGGTCGTCCAGACGCCTTCGGCCACCTTCTCGGTGGACTCGAGCACCTCCCGCAACGACGTTCCCTGTCCTATCTTCTCGCCGACTGCGCGGTTGCGCCCGTGCGGTGAGAAGGACGTCGTTATCAGGTCGCCAATACCTGAGAGGCCGGTAAACGTCAGGCGCTTCGCGCCCGCTGCAACCCCGAGCCGCGATATCTCCACCAGGCCCCGCGCAAGCAGCGCGCTCTTGGTGTTGTCGCCGTAGCCCAGACCGTCGCACATCCCCGCGGCCAGCGCGATTACGTTCTTGAGCGCCCCGCCAAGCTCCACCCCGACAACGTCATCCTGCGTGTAGACACGCAGCGTCGGCGCCATGAACGTGTCCTGAAGCTCGCGTGCAAGCCCCGTGTCTTTCGAGGCGACGACGACCGCGGTCGGCACCCCGCGCGCCACCTCCTCCGCGTGCGAAGGCCCGCTGAGGACGGCAACGGGTACGCCATCGAGCAGCTCTGAGAGCAGCTCTGTGCAGCGCTTGAGCGTGTTCCGCTCAATGCCCTTGGTGACCGAGACGACCGGCACCCCCTTCGGGTAGTGCGCGGCAAACTTTTCAAAGACGCCGCGGACAAACTGCGTCGGGACCGCGCAGACAAGCAGCTCGGCCCCGCCGGCAGCCTCCGCCGGCTCGGCCGTATAGTCTATATCGGGTGGTATTTCGATGCCAGGCAAAAATTTGTAATTCTCCCTCTTTTCGCGCTGCTGCGCCACGTAGTCGGGGAAGTTGCCCCAGATAGTGACGTGCTCGCCCTTGGAGTGAAGCAGAATCGCAAGGGCAGTGCCCCAGGCGCCGTCGCCGACAACTGTGACTTTCTTCATTTGTCTTCCTCCGGGCTTTTTGCACGCCTGCCCAGACGGTTCTCCGTGCCCGCAAGCAGGCGGCTGATGTTGGGCCTGTGCCTGATAATCACCAGGGCACCAACCGTAATGCAGAATGCGCTCAGCCAGATGTCATCTCTGAACGCGCTTGCGTGGTAGATGGCGACAAACGAGACAGGCAGCGCCACAGCCGCGCTCATCGAGCCCAGCGAGATGTACCGGGTCGCGCCCACCACCAGCGCCCAGACAATGAATGAAATGCCAAGCGCCACTGGCACAAGCGCGCCGAGCATGCCCGCACCCGTCGCGACGCCTTTCCCTCCCTTGAACTTCAGATACACCGGGAACATGTGCCCGAGCACGGTCGCAAGTCCCGCCAGTACCCCGACAAGCTGGTGAGCTCCCTGGCGCTCCGCAAGGGTTAGCACTCCCATCACCGGCAGGTAGCCCTTGGCGAAGTCCAGAAGGAAGACGAGTATCGCAACCTTCTTGCCGGCGGCGCGTGCGACGTTGGTGGTGCCTATGTTGCCGCTCCCAACCGTGCGGATATCAACGCCCTTGAACGCCTTGACGACAATAAGCCCGAACGGCACCGCCCCAACCAGGTAACATCCGACTATAAGTCCAACTGCAACCAGAGTGTTCAAAGTTCTCTCTCCCAGTTGAGCGCCGGATTATAACTCGATTCCGTCCGGCAAGTCAAATCATTGTTGATGCCGCTGTTTCGCGCGGTTGACCGCATCTGTAAGATGCATCCCTTACGTGCCAAGGACTTACGTCGAGTTTTCAACAAATAACTCCTGTGTAAGAAGGGAGATATGGAGATATTCTCCTTTTGCCTCTTCCCAAAGAACAGCTTTTGCACACGTCAACCTCGTAAGAAAAAATACAAATAGTCAAAGACTCTTTTCCCCGGTTACGGCGACAGGTGTCTTTTCGATGATTACTCAACTTCATGTCAATCAACGCCTTGCGTAAAAGTGCCAGGTTCCGGGTTTTCCCTAACTTGTCTTGGCCTGCCGGGCCGATTTGTAAAATTCGCGCCCTTTCTTTGTAAAATTCGCGCCCTTTTTGAGGCAATGCTCATTTCGTGCCAGCAGAAGTCGTGTAAGAAGGGAGATATGGAGATTGGGGAGATAAGGAGGTGCCGTAGGCACATTTACAAGAGTGGCTTCGCCACCTCTTTGGCTT
>DAOVDS010000188.1 GCA_030669415.1 bacterium | reverse complement strand
ATAAAGAGGTATCCGAAACCCGAGCTTCTGCGAGCGGGCGACACCATTATCCTGCCGGAGATTGAGAACACAAGAGTCGCGCTAACCCAGGGCTCGACACCTGCTGGAGCGGTTGATTCAAGCGGGAATCGCCACTACACGGTCAAGGAGGGGGATTGCCTCGGCATAATCTCGCAGAAGTTCTACGGCACCTCGAAGAAATGGCGCCTGATTCTCGACGCCAACGACCTTGAAGATGAGACAAGCCTGCGTGCGGGCATGAAGATAGTAATCCCGCCTGACACAAACTAACCAGAAGAAGGTTGTGCGGGGATTCCAGCGTCCCGCACCGGTAAGGCAGAGGGGGTAGGCATGAGAAGAGGAGAGAAGCTCGCTGCGATTCTCGACACGGTAGGTGCTGTGGTCTTTTTCGCAGTGGCGTTTCTATGCTATCTGGCGCTCAGTGTCGCTTGGGGCGCCGGTATTCCGTAGACGAGGAACACGGTTCTTCGAGTCTCGTAGGGGTGCAAGATGAGAAAAGGCATGAGTAAGGCACTTGCCGCATTCGCGTGCGCCGTGCTCATCAGCGCGCTGGGCGCAGTGTCCTGGCACAGCGGCCAGGAGATAAGCGTGCCGGTCCGGGAAATGGGGAATTCGATTGGTGATGCAGGTGCGCGCGATGAGGTCATCTACGAAATAGAGAAACTTCATTCACTCTGGAGGGGTCATGACACGGGAACAGGTTGCGGAAAGGGCGCGGCGGGCAATCCCTGATTTCCTTCGCAGGCGAAAGCCCGAACCACCGAAGGTTCCACCCGCAAACGGGGGCAATGAGAAGCCCAGGAACATCGACTGGAACTATCTCTTCAAACTCGCAGAGAACGACACCTAAAGTCAGAAAGGAGCGTGATTGTGCGGCTTGTTGACCGCAACGTGCACATGGTGGGTATCGGTGGCACGGGAATGTCCTCAGCAGCGAAGCTGCTGCTCGCGCGCAACTGCATGGTCTCAGGGTCTGATACCACTGCCTCAGAAATGACGGCGGAGCTTGCGTCCCTCGGCGCACACGTCGGCATCGGCCACGACCCTGCAAACATCCCGTCTAACTGCGACCTCGTGGTCGCAACAGCGGCGGCCAGAGCTGATAACCCGGAGCTCATCGAGGCAAGGCGGCGCGGCCTTCATACCATAAAGTACGCAAGGCTTGTCGGGCTCCTGATGAGAGGGAAACTCGGTATCGGCGTCGCAGGCACACACGGCAAGACGACGACTTCCTCGATGCTTGTTGAAGTCCTTCGGACAGGGGGGCTCCGTCCGTCGTACGTGATTGGCGGCAAGATAATCGGGCACTACGGACGCGACTGTGCCGGGCGCGGTGAATTCTTCGTCGCTGAAGCGTGTGAGTATGACAGGTCTTTCCTGAGCCTCAACCCAGTATATGCCATATTGACAAACATCGAGCCCGACCATCTCGATTACTACAAGAACGAATCCAACCTGATGGATGCGTTCGGTGAATTCGTCTCGCGCATACCGAGCCACGGGGTCCTTGTCCTCGGCGGCGACTCGCCGCGTGCGCTTGAGGTGGCGCGCAGGGCACGTTGCAGGGTCGAGACTTTCGGTGTGGGGCGCAGGTGCGACTGGCATGTCATAACGCTGGAGTCAAAAGGCGAAGGACACGCTTTCTACCTGTGCCACGGGAGAGAAGAATACGAGTTCGAGCTCAGTGTGCCGGGATACCACAACGTGCTGAACGCCACGGCAGCCGCTGCCATGGCTGTAAACCTGGGAGTGCCGCGAAGCGCAATCGCGGATGGCCTGGCGGGATTCCGCGGAGTTCAGAGACGCTTCCAGATACTTACCGACAGTGCGCCCGTAACGGTAGTTGACGACTATGCACACCATCCCACTGAGATATCTGCGGCACTGCGCGCAGCCAGGGAGAGGTTCCCCGGGCGGCGAATATGGGCCATATTCCAGGCTCACCAGCACTCGCGTACACGGGTCCTCTTCGAGGAGTTCGCCCGCAGCCTGACGCACGCCGACCGGGTGACCATCGCCAAAATCTTCTCCGTACGCGAGACCCTGGTTGACCGGATGAGCGTAAACGGCGCAGACATCGCGGGCAGGCTGTTCCAGCTTTCTGTTGACTGCGAATATGTCCCTGAGTTCGCAGACATAGAGTCCCTGCTGCGGCGCGAGACGCGGGAAGGGGATGTGGTAGTGATAATGGGCGCGGGCGACATATACAAGGTTGCCCACTCGTTTGCAGGGACACTGATGGAAAGGTTCGAATGTGAGCTTTCACCTGCTAACACCGCCGTGTAAGAGAGGCGTTAGACTCTCTCAACACACCTCGCTGAGTGTCGGCGGAAAGGCGGACATCTTCTTCACCCCACAGTCGGTTGGAGAGCTGCGCGAGGAAGTGCTGTGGCTGCGGGCAGAGGGCATCCAGTTCAGGGTGCTCGGCGGGGGTACGAACGTGGTCTGCCGTGACGAGGGATTCAGAGGCGCGATTATATGCACTGAGTCCCTGAGCCGCGCCTGCCATGAAGGCACGAGGATACGGGCGCGCGCAGGTTGCTCGCTTGCAGCACTGGTGAAGAGATGCTGCGAGTTCGGCCTGAGTGGTATGGAGCCACTGGTGGGTATCCCCGGCACTGTGGGGGGAGCATTGGTAATGAACGCCGGCGGGCGCTACGGCAGCATCGGGCCCCTTATCGAGGAGGTGAGGACCCTGACACTCGGGGGAGAGGAAAAGGTCTATTTCAAGCCGTCGGAGCACTTCAGCTATCGCAGAGGGGATTTCGCAGGTGAGGTTGTCGTCGAGGTCGTGTTGAGCCTGAGCGCTTCCGACACTGCGTCGGTCCAGAGAGAGATGTGCAGAATACTGCGAGACAAGCTTGCCACACAGCCGCTCTCGGCGCACAGTGCCGGCTGCGTCTTTCGAAATCCGCCGGGTGATTCGGCTGGCAGGCTTATTGATGCGTGTGGTCTCAAAGATCTCGCCGTGGGCGGCATGAGAGTAAGCCCGGTGCACGCGAACTTCATTGTGAACAGGGCAGAAGGAAACTGCCGGGACTTCACACAGCTTGCAGAACTGGTCAGGACTCGGGTGAATGGTGATTTCGGCGTCAAGCTCGAGTTGGAGGTCACAGTCTTTTGAGGGGGGCGTAAAGATGTTGACGAAGGATACGAGAATCGCGGTGTTTATGGGAGGGACGTCCGCGGAGCGCGAAGTCTCCCTGGACACTGGTGCTGCCGTTTGCAGCGGGCTGACGGAACTTGGCTACAGGGTCCTGCCGGTGGTGCTCAACCACGACAGTCTCGCCGAGCTCGATGGCGAAAAGATAGACGTGGCATTCATCGCGATGCACGGTCGCTTCGGCGAAGATGGTCAGCTTGCCCGGCTGCTGCGCAAGCGCGGGATTCCATGCTCAGGCTCCAGCCCGGTGGCAAGCGAGATTGCGATGGACAAGGTCAAGACCAAGAGGATTTTGCTGAAGCACGGCATCCCGACGCCGCCCTGCATAGTGCTGTGCGGCGCCTTTACCGCAGCGGAGGCCGACTGGCTTGTCCGGGCAGACATCGGTTATCCGTGCGTGGTGAAGCCCACAGACGGCGGCTCGAGTTTCGGTGTTTCAATCGTTGCGGATCGAGCCGGACTGCGCAGGGCTCTCAGGGACAATTTCGGTTCCACACCCCATGTTCTCATAGAGCGCTACATCACGGGACGCGAGATGACGTGCGGCATTATCGCCGGACGGGCGCTGCCGCTCATTGAAGTGAGGCCGAGACGCAAGTTCTACGACTTCAGAGCCAAGTACGAGAACTGCGGAACGGAGTATGTTCTGAAGCCCGTTCTCACGCGCTCGGTATACGAGAAGGTGCGCAAGCTGTCGGTTGCAGTGCATAACGCGATAGGGGCCGGTGGTGTGAGCAGAGTAGACCTTGTACTCTCCGAGGACAACGTCCCGTACGTGCTTGAAATCAACGTGATTCCAGGTCTGACCTCGAGGAGCCTGGTTCCCAAGGCAGCGCGTGCAGCCGGCATTTCGTTCCCGCGCCTCTGTGAGATGATACTGGAACTTGCACTTGAGAAGAATCCATCCTACAATTACTGTGGAGAGAGAAGTGGCGAAGAAAGCGAAAAAGAGTCACCGGTCGCGCAACGCGAGGTCAGGGAAAAAGTCCTGGCGTAGGTGGTTCTGTGGCCTGCTCGGGCTTGCCGCTGCGACGGGTGCCTTTCTGCTTGGCGGGCGCTACATCAGCGGACGTGTTGCGTGCTACCCTGAATTCAACTTCACAGTAGAAAGGGTAGAGCTGGATGCTGCGGGCTGCGAGTGGCTGCCTGAAGAAGCCAAGAAACAGATAGAGTCCACGCTTCTAACACTTCCGAATCTGAATCTCCTTTCGGAAGGTGTGCTCGCCCGGGTACATGAGCGGCTTGTCGCGAATCCCTGGGTCGGTGAGGTCCGCTCGATAGAGAAGGTCTTCCCCGACAGGATAAAGTTCTCACTCGTGCTTCGCAGGCCGGTAGCCTGGGTGTCATTTAACAACCGAACGTATCTGACCGACTCTGAAGGTGTCAGGCTTCCAGCCCGCAGCAAAGACAGCCTCAAAATAAAACACCTGCCCATCATAGTGGGCCTCCCGCGGAATACATCTGTACCTTCGTATGGCGGGGAATGGCGCTCGCGCCGCGTCGCTGAAGGCATCTGTGTAGCGCGGCATCTGCTTCGTAAACCTGACCTGCTGATGGGCGAAACGGGCCATATCCGGTCCATTGACGTATCCGGAGCCGGCAGCGCAAACGCCGGTGCCGGGCGGGGGGTTGTACTTGTCACGCGGGACAAGCGAAGAATCGAGTGGGGCAGGACTCAGCTTTCGGGCAAAGTGCGTCTCCTTACTGACGAGCAGAAGCTGGCCAATCTGCAAATCATACTCAAGGGTGAATCATCCTGCAGTGACCGCTCGTACTATCTTCTGTGGACGACGCCGACCGCCGGGCCGCGCGAGAAGACTGCAGAGAATCCGCGCTGAGAAGAGAAGCGGCTTCTGCGGGAGAATCCGGCTGCCACAAGGGCGCCTGAGAACAAGGATGTGGGGTGGAACAGAATCCTGTCTTGCCTGACCAGGCCATGGGTAGAGGTGCCTTCTGGGCGCTTTGCACCTACCTTCTCCTGCTTCTTGCCTGCGCGGTTCTCGCGTTGCTTGCGGACGACACGGCACTGGGCACCTTCGTTAGTCTTGATGAGTTCTATATTGCCGTCGTGCTTCTGGAGAGCATCTTCGGTGTTTTTCTGCTTCCTTTTGTGATGCATGCTTCGCCCGGGCTGGCGCCCTCCGGGAAAAAGGCCGCTTCGAGATTTGGCCGGAGCCCGGGGATATCAGGTTCACGCGCCATCCTTGCTGATTACGTTATTGTATTTACCGCTGGCGCACCGTTTGTGGTTCTGGCCGCGTTTGCCGCAGGGACATCGTGGTATGCTGTTGTCCCCACGCAGATACTGGTTTTCAGCACTTGGTCGGTGGCCCTTGGGACAAAGGAGCTTCTTGAGGTCCGCCGCGCGTCTGCACAGCCGCTGTCCGGAAAGCTGGTCCGCGGTCAGTTCTACCTTCCATTGGCGGCGATTCTCTTCTTCGGCCTTGTCATCGCGGGCAGAGCGTTGACAAGCTTCTCAGACGCGGCCGGCGAACTTTCAACTTTTTCCGTGCCCGGTGTGCTGACTTCCTGGTGCGCCGGCCGATATTTCGGCTCCAACGGCTGGCTGGGAATTGTCACATGTCTCGGAGCATTTGCTTTATGGTCAAGAAAAGTCATGGCAGCGTACGAGCCACAGGCACACGCGTAGGTGGATGGTGGTCAGCGTGCCTTGTCGCCCGGGTTGTTGGCGCCGTGGTTGTGGTGACGCTTCTGCCGTCTGCCGTCCACGCTGCACAGGCGGTTGCCGTAGAGTTGCCTGCCGGGAACCATGTCCACACAGGTGAATACTTCCCGCTGCTTGTCACGCTTGAGGAGTCAGAGAAAGCGGCCGAGACCGAAGTCCGAGTCACTCTCGGTGACTTGACGTTTTCCAGGCTGGTGTCCATGTCCCCCGGCACTTCGCGCAAAGTTCTTATTTGGGTGGTTACGCAGGATGAACACCCGGAGGTGGCTGTCGAAGTTCGTTCGGCAGTCGGCAGTTGGAGCTACCCGCAGCTTGCGCGCACCCTCACCGATACACTGAGAGTTCTGCCTCGCCGAGAGCATCTTGTATGTATACTCAGCGCTTCGCACAATCGCGAGCTGACGTGGCTGTTCGAGCACTCAGGTGTCACGACCGTTTTGATTAATCCGAGGCTTGAATTTCCTGAAGAGGTGTTGAGGGTGTTTGACGTGGTTGCCTTCGAAGATTTGCTGTGGGACACGCTGAACCAGCGAGTCACCGGCGCGATTGAGATGTATGTGAAATCCGGCGGCACCGTCTGCATCTCAGAACACGAGAGAATACCGTTTGACCCGGGTTCGTCGTGCGGCCTCGGGGAATTTTTCGTTCTTTGCCGTGCGGACCGTCGGCAATTGCGCGACCCCGCCAAGGCAAACGCGGTCAAAGACAGAGTTCTTTCGGCCCTGAGGCTGTCAGAACACAGGGAACCTCGGAAGTGCACCCCTTCAGAGATAGCCGAGGCGTTCGAGCCGCTCCCGAGATATCTTGGCTCGCGTCCCGCCTGGGTCCTGTACCTGACGGTGTGTTTCCTGACTCTGGGCGCAGCCGGGCTGTGCGGCATGCTTCGCCTCTGGTCCAGGAGGGTTGGTGTCACGCTGATGCCTGCGCTTGCCCTCGGGCTCTCGGCATGTTTCGTCTTTGTCGTGCCTGCGGGAGACATTGCATACGAGCGGGTCTCGCTTGTCGTGGCGGCTGCCGGCTCAGACACGGCGCAGGGACGGGCCTACGTCCAACTCTACGGCTTTTCAGATTCCGGCCAGGAGCCCCATGAACTTGGCGCAAGCGGTCTGATTCTACCAGCCAAACGCGGCTACGCAGGGTTCACAAAGTCACTTGCCGGACCGGGCGCAGGTGGCGATTCCCCTCTCGTTCTGCAAAATGGAAATGACGCGGCAGTGTCAAGCCTGTACTTGCAGGGAGGCAGGGCTGCCGTTTTTGAGGTAGGCCGGCTGCTTCAGCTCGACGGTGGCTTTGCTGTCAGTACGGGAGATGCCGGCATCCGCTTTACCAACAACAGCGGTTTTGACCTGCGTGACTGTGTGCTGATTCTTTCCGGGACAGTCACCGAACTGGGCGCAATCCGATTCGGCCAGACCCTGAGCCTGAACGCAGGTAACGGGGAGTTCATGCAGGACTACCTGCGCAGACACTTCGACAGCGGCACCAGGGCAGGCAGAACGCTCGCTGCCTTTGCGCAGCGGTGCTGGAAGAAATACCTGAAGCCCGGCAACATGTACGTGGCGGGCTGGGTGGATGATGGGATTGCACCGCCGGGATACGCACAGGCTGAGGTGCTGGGCACCATGTGGATTGTGGAAACAAGGACAGGCCGCTAATCGTCGCTATCGCTGCTCTGAGCAAGCATGACACGCCTGACGTTGGGAAGGCGCTTTATCTCCATCTTGAGGTCGTGCAGGAACCTCTCAGTTATGGGCATGACCCCGGACAGCGAACCCAGCCTCCGGAACCTGCCGAGGATGCGCACAACGCCCTTGGAGCAGTTTATGTGGAGTTCGTCGAGGTCGAGGAAATGCTTGCCGAGTACTCCCCTTATCCTGCCTATGGCTCTCATGTCCTCTTTGCCCATCTGAGTTGCGCTGCCTTTCGCGAAAAGCACACTCCACCAGACCTGTGCCAGAATTTAGCACCCTCCTTTCCCATACTCAAGGAAAATGAGCCGCAGGCAGATAGAAACTTGAAAAGGGGTGTTCGATGCACTATCCTTGGCGTACGCTATTGAGGAGGTGTGACTGTGTGCGAATCCAATGTTTACATCAAGAAGGGCGACGAAGAGGAGAAGGTGCTCGAAGATGTGGAGATACTGAGGCCTGAAGGCGATGTTCTCTTTATCGCCAACATCCACGGGGAGCAGAAACGCATAAAGGCCAGACTGGTCTCCATTGATTTCACCGAGCACAAGGTGCTTATCGCGCAAGATTAGTGCCCGATACTGGTGGTGCCGCGCTTCGCGAGGCCGCGGCATATCACATGGGGTCTGAAGTCCCGAATATGTTGAGTTTGCTTTCAAAGACAAGACGCCTACGCAGATTGGGAAGATCGAGGATTGTCTGGACTGGGAGGCAACCAATATCCAGGTCCAACCCGGCATGACCGCACGAAAAAGGGGTGCCTATCGGAGGACTGTTCGGTTTGTGTGCCACGCCTATATATGTATTGTGTCCCTGTCTTGTTCAGGAAGAAACGCAAGATATAACTTCTTATATGGAAGCGAGTTGTGTCAGAAAAACCCGTATTGTGTCCCCCGA
>DAOVDS010000240.1 GCA_030669415.1 bacterium | reverse complement strand
TGTCCGACGACGGTCACTATATCAAACGCTCGATTAAGGAGGCAGGTTCACTCAAAGAACTCTGTGAAATGTTGACAGATGATTGCATCAAGAAGGTGCTTGACCTGAGCAGTTCAGGCCCGGAAAGGAAACTGGGCCTTCTCTTGGGGCACCCGAATAAGCGGAGATACCTTACCTTCGCTGATGTAAAAGCTGTACTCAGAGACTCGCAGAAGGCCAGAGCCGTTATTGAAAGGCTGGCAGAAAGTGGTTTTCTTGAGCGAGGCTTCGTGTTCAAGTGTTTTGAGTGCAGGTGTTCAGAGTGGTATCGCGTCGCTGAGATTGACGATTCTTTTGTCTGCAAGCGCTGTGGCGAAAGGTGCCGATACACCAATACGCATCTCAACAAGCAGCACCCTCGTCGGAGGTATGAGCCAATATGGTTTTACAGACTCAAGGAAGTCGTCTACCAAGGATACCTGAAGAACATGACAGCCACTATAGTGACTCTACATTGGCTGGAAGAACAGGCAAATGAAGCCTTTGATTACTTGTGTGGAGTAAAAGTCTCACGGGAGCGAAGTGCCACCGAGTTGATGGAGGTTGACTTCTTTTGCTTTCTTGACGGGCAGCTTGTAATGGGCGAAGCGAAAAAACCTGACAGGCTCAAGCAGGTGCAGGTCAACAAATATGTTGAGGTCGCCAGTTTAATCGGCGCGAACAAGCTCGTCTTTTCGACCCTGTCCAGCGACTGGGCAACAAGTGCAAAGCGGAATGTCAAAAGTGCTTTTGAAAGAACATTCGATGCCGCGTCCCAAAAGCGCAAGCCAGAGATTCAATGGCTAACGGGTAGCGACCTCTTGGCAGACAAAAAGCCATGAATGCTGTGGTTTGTTTTCCTCTGTGTCTCTGTGTCTCTGTGGCAAGACAAGGCCTTTCTGGCGTAACTCATTATGGTAATAGATGTTACATTCCCCCACCTTGCCCGGCTGTCATGGGCGTTGTAGTCTAACCACTTACAGGGCAAAGGGTTGGGCCGGAATTGCTGCATGTTGCACCATTACATCTCAACCTCGCGCGTGCGTGAGTTATCGTCCACCGGCGCCGGTGCGGTGATTGTCATGTTATTCCGGGCCGCAGGCGGCACAGACAGACCATCCGCGGGCTGAATCCGCCGTCCGGCGGACGCGGCTTTGATACAATCTGCGTCAATCTGTGGAATCTGTGGTTTGGATTCATTTCCCCGGATATGAATCCGCCGTACGGCGGACGGGGCTTGTTATTATTTCATGCAGATTGTTAAAAACTCGACGTAAGTGCTTGACACGCAAGGGAATCATTTTAAAGATGTAGTCTATGCGGGAGCAATCCGACAAGCAGCAGTTGCCGACGCTGAGCGAGCTCAAGGCGGCTCTCAGGCGCAAGGGCTTCAAGCCGTCGAAGGCGCGCGGGCAGAACTTCCTCTTCGAGCACAGGTTGCTGGGGGCGATAGCAGAGGATGTCGGCGCCGGCGAGCAGGATGTCGTGCTTGAAATCGGCAGCGGCTGCGGCTTCCTGACAATGCACCTGGCAGGGCGGGTGCGCAGGCTGCTCGCCGTGGAGATAGACCGGACGCTTGCCGGCGTTGCGACGCGTTTCCTCGAGCGATACGCGAATGTAGAGATTCTGAGCGCGGATTTCCTGACGGGCGGGCAGGTCAATGCTGAGATTGTCGAGCGCGTGCGAGAAATCGGCGGCTGCGACGTGGTCACCGGGAACCTGCCGTACAGCGCTGCGACTGCCATGATTGGTGCGCTAGCGCAGTGGGCGTTCAGGCCGCGCTCGCTCGTATTCATGCTGCAGGAGGAAGTCGCGCGAAGGCTGACGGCACGGCCGGGCAGTTCCGACTATGGCGGACTTTCCGTAATTACGCAGGCGGCGTTTGAGGCTGAGCTTCTTCGCAAGGTGGGGCCGGAGGTGTTCTGGCCGAAGCCGAAGGTGCACTCCCGGGTTGTCAGGCTCAAGCCAAGGGCGCTGACGGGGGATTTCGGGCATTTCACGAGGTTTGTGCACGCGCTTTTCGCACAACCTCGAAAGACAGCGCTGAACTCTCTTGTTGCCGGGGTTACGCGCTCGCGTGAGTTGTCTGCTATTGGCACGGGTGCAAAGCTGCGCGGGCGAGTTGCGGGAATTCTGAGTTCTCTGGGAATCGAGCTCGAGACAAGGCCGGGGCAGCTCGATTTTGCGCAGATTCAGGCAATTCACGGGGAACTTGTGCCGGAAACATGGATAAAGTGAGCCAATCGGAAGAAACATCAGCATTTTCTCGCCCTTTATTCGTCTAATATGGTGGTATGGAAGGATTTTTGGCGAAAATCGGCAGTAGTTGCTTGACGAAATGCAGTTTATTGTGTATATTAACTGGTTTCCAATACACTCGGGGCTGCTTGACACATAGTCGAAGGGGAGGTATCTGTACATAGGATGCTAATACCCCCAGAAAAGCTCGCTGAACTCAAGAGCGCAGTCGACATAGTGGAAGTAATCTCAGAGTATCTGCCGCTGAAGAAGGCAGGCAAGCGGTTCAAAGCACTCTGCCCCTTTCATCCCGACAAGGACCCATCTTTCTACGTAACGCCGGACAGGCAGAACTACCGCTGCTTCGGGTGCGGAGCTTCGGGGGATGTCATCAGTTTTGTGCAGGCAATGGACCATCTGGATTTCCCGGAAGCCATCAGGGCACTTGCACGCAGGGCGGGTATCGAGATTGAGATTGGCAAACCCTCGGGCAGGACGTCTGCGATTCTGCGGGCGAACGAGTTTGCGTGCAAGTACTTCAAGTATATCCTGCTGGAAACCGAGGAGGGTAAGCCGGGCCGCGAATACTTGCAGAGGCGAGGCATAGGGAGTGATATTGGGGCCCAGTTCCGGCTGGGCTACGCACCGCCAGGCTGGGAGTCGCTCAAGCAGGTTGCGGCGAAGGAAGGGGTTGCCGAGGCCGACCTGGTCCAGGCCGGTCTTGTCAGCAAGTCGAGCAAGGGCACGCTGATAGACTTCTTCCGCTCGCGGCTCATGTTCCCGATATTTGATGCGCGCTCGCGAGTGATAGCATTCGGCGGCCGGGTGCTGGACGATTCGCAGCCGAAATACATCAACTCGCCCGACTCGCCGCTTTTCAAGAAGTCGGAGACTCTCTACGGGCTGAACTTCGCCAAGGCGGACATGTTTGCGAAGCGCGCGGTTGCGGTTACTGAAGGCTACACGGACGTCATGAGAGCTCACGAGAGGGGAATTGCGTATACCGTTGCCACGCTCGGGACGGCATTTACGGACGCTCACGCGCGCCTGCTCAGGCGGTACGCGGACACCGTGTACGTAGTTTTCGACTCGGACAGCGCGGGCAGAAAGGCTGCCGAGCGCAGCCTTGAGATACTGCTGGGACAGGAACTGGCGATTCGGGTAATCGGGCTGCCCGGGGAGTCGGACCTTTTTGACTACCTGAGCGATGCGGGTGCGGAGGATTTCGAGCGCCTCAGAGAAGGTGCCGTTGAGTTTCTCGATTTCAAGTACGAGGGCGCGGCGGCGAGGCACGACCTTGCGACTACAAGCGGGCGCGCGGCTGCCGCAGACGAACTGCTCACCGTGCTGAGGTCCATTGGCAACCCGGTGTTGCGGGACCTTGAGTTCAAGAGGGTGGCGAATCTCATTGGCGCGGACGAGGCGGGGCTGCGTGCACGTCTGGGTAGCATGAGGAGCACACAGCAACGTGAACGTCCCGGGCGCCTGAGGGGCGTTTGCACGGGGCTGCGTGACATGGACATGGTCGACATTATGCTCAACAGGCCTGATATGGCGCCAAGGGTCATGGAGGCATTTCCGCCGGAGAGCTACGAGGATGCGGACTATGGTCGAATAGCGTCACTTCTGTATGGGGAATACGAGACGAAGGGCACTATTTCTACAGAGTGCGTTTTCGAGAGTGAGGGAGGAGAGAGCCTGCGGGCCAAGGTCCTGGATGTTGTGCGCTATGGTGGGGAATATGGCGCTGAAGACCGGAACTATGAGAGGCTGTTTGCAGCCTGGGTTGCGAAGAAGGAAGAAGAACACCTGGCGAGTGAGATAAGGAAGAAGGGGGGAGAAAGCCCCGCGGTGAGTCTGGCGGAGTATTTCGAGCTGAAGAAGAGAATCGGGAAGAAACACAAGGTGTAGGAGAAGGCCGGGATATGGAAGAACCCACTACCAAGCTGGATGTAGAGATTAAGCTTCTGATAGAGCGGGGCAAGAAGGATGGGTATCTTACCTACGATGATGTCAACAAGGTACTTCCGGACGAGTATATCTCGCCCGAGAAGATTGACAACTTGCTCATGATGCTTGACGAGCACAGCGTCAATCTGGTGGAAGAGAAAAGCGTCATTGAGCAGCGCGACGAAGCAGACTCCGAGGATGGAGAGACGGTAACAACGAGGGATTCACAATCACCAAGGTCTCAGCCGCCTACTGAACGCATAAGCGACCCGGTCAGAATGTACCTGATTCAAATGGGTGAGATACCACTGCTGACGAGGGAGCAGGAGCTGGGTCTGGCGAAGAGGATAGAGTTGACCCGGAAACGTTTTCGGCGCGCCGTGCTCGAATCGGGCATCGCCATAGGGGAAGCCATAAGCATACTCGAGGAAGTCCGGGAAGGTGAGCTGGCATTCGACAGGACGCTCACCACCAACTCATACGAGGAGTTGGGGAAGATAGAGATATCATGCAGGCTTCCGGTAAACCTTGAGACTGTCGCACGGATACTCAAGCGAGCCAGGGATGATTTCATGCGCTCCAACCTGAAGAAGATATCCGCAAGAGAGCGTGACCGGTTGAAGAAATCGGTGCGCAACACGCGTCGGAAGTGCGTGGTGCTTCTGGAGGAGCTCAATTTCCAGACGAAGCTTGTCCGGGAGATGGCTGACACTATCGAGGCTGCCGCCATTCGGGGAGAGGAGCTTGCGAGAGAGGAGGCGCGCGCAAAGAACTCGCGGCGCAAGTCGGCGCAGGCCAGGCTCAGAGAGCTGAAGGGCGAACTCAAGCAAATCACCTGGCACGCGATGGAGAATGTGGAGCCGCTGCGCATGAGGGTAACCGAGCTGGGCAGGCGGTATTTGGACTACGAGCGCGCCAAGAGGATGCTTGCGTCCGGCAACCTGCGGCTTGTTGTGTCAATTGCAAAGAAATACCGGAACCGCGGCCTGTCCTTTCTCGACCTGATCCAGGAGGGCAACACGGGCCTGATGAAAGCGGTCGAGAAGTACGAATACCGCAGGGGCTACAAGTTTTCGACATACGCGACATGGTGGATACGCCAGGCCATCACGCGCTCCATTGCTGACCAGGCGCGGACCATACGTATCCCGGTCCACATGATTGAGACAATGTCGAAGCTGCGCAACGCGTCCAAGCAGCTTGTCCAGCGTATCGGTCGTGAGCCCACGCTTGAGGAACTGGCGCAGGAGTTGGGTATCTCGGTTGATGAGACGCTGCGGGTGTTGAAAATATCCAAGCACCCAACCAGTCTCGACAAGCCGATTGGCGAGGGCGACGATGGGGTTTTCGGTGACTTCATAGAGGACGAGACGGCTGAGTCACCGGTAACGGCGGCCACGCACGAAATGCTGAAAGACAAGCTCGAAAATGTACTTAGCACCCTGACTTTCAGAGAAAGGGAAATAATTAAGTTGCGATACGGCCTTGGTGATGGTTATACTTACACGCTTGAAGAAGTGGGCAAGATATTCAAGGTGACCAGGGAGCGCGTAAGGCAGATAGAAGCGAAGGCGGTGCGGAAGCTGCAGCACCCCGTTCGGAGCAGGCTCCTGGAGGGCTTCCTGGAGAAGGCCCCTTCAACCAACTGAAGCAGGTACAGGCGAGAGTGAGACAGCACAAGACATGATGAGTCCGAGTGAGACCACCGAGCTGATGAAGAATCTGAAGCGGCTCAGCGGGGTCGATGAGCAGCTTGCGAGGCTGCATGACACGAAGGTGGTTCTCAAGGGCAACATCCATTCCATCGAAACAGAGATTGACACCCAGAAGCGCCAAATCGAAGAAACCACAAACCGAATCAAGGAAGAAACCCACCAGGAGCACAAAGATGAAATCCTCTTGAAGGAGACGGAAGAAGAGAAATCCAAGGTCCAGGCCCAGTTGAACACCGCCAAGACAAACGAGGAGCTCAGGATATTCAAGAAGAAGCGCGGAGAGCTTCAGGGCAGGATTTCAGAACTTGAGGATGCGATTCTCGCACACCTGACGGAGCTGGACAAAAGCAGGGAAGATGTCGAGGAACGCAAGAAGCTTCTAACAGGCCGTGAGGAGGAGGCCACGCGCAACATTGCCCAACTGCGCGCGGAGATCGCACAGAGGGAGCAAGAGCGAATGGCTCTGTCCCAGAAGCGAGATGCGATCACGGCGCAGGTGCCGGCCGGGCCTTTGAACAAGTACCAGCGCGTACTCGCGAGAGAAAAGCACCATCCTGTGGTCGAGGTCCGGAACAACACCTGCCAGGGCTGCTTCATGAAAGTGACGCTACAGGAGATAAACCTTATCTGGCGCGGAGAGGACCTGGTGCTGTGCCGGAACTGCCACCGGATTCTCTGCCTGCCTGAAGACGAGATGGGGGAGTCATCGTCTACCTAAGGTGTGGTTGATTCCGGCGGCGGGACAGCCACGGGTATGGCGACAATGGCGGAGAAGTAGCCTTCCTGCCTGTTTTCTTCAAGGTCTTCGTTTCGCTCTTCTTCTTTCCTGACTTCTCCCTCGAACTCCCCT
>DAOVDS010000359.1 GCA_030669415.1 bacterium | reverse complement strand
GAGCGTTCCCCGCAGCAAGAAGCCCAAGGTGCCGGAGGGCCGCATAAGCCTTGAGGAGGCGGTGGCGCTTGCGCTGGCCAACTCGCCGCAGGTGCGCATGGCGGATATCAGCGTCAGGATGGGCGCGGATGGGGTACTGGGCGCGCTGTCAAACTACCTGCCGAAGATTCAGCTTCAGTCTTACTACCACCACGTGGACTGCGTCGCCAAGTCGGAGATAAAGTTCTCGGGCATGACGTTTACGACCAAGTTCGGCCGCAGGGACATGACCAACGTGACTGCCTCGATGATTGTGCCTGTTTACACGTTCGGCAAGAACGAGGCAGCCTACAGGCAGGCGCTTCGCAGCAAGGAGGCGGCCCAGTTCGATGCGGTCCGGGTGCGACAGAACGTTATTGCGGCGGCGTCGGAAGGCTACATCCGGGTGCTCGAGGCAATGGAGTTTCGCAGGGTCACCCGCAAGTCCGTCGAGCAGATAAAGGCGCACCTGTCGGTCGCGCAGGAGTTCTTCAAGCAGGGCATGGTGACCAAGAACGATGTTCTGGCGGCGAAGGTGCGTCTGCTTAAGATGGAGCACGAGTACCTCATGGCGCAGGGCAACATCTTGATAGCGACTGCCAACCTCAACCGGATTATCGGCCTGCCGATATCGAACCCGACGGGGCTTGCGGACCACTTCTCGCCCGTTGACTGCAGCCTGACGGAGGAGCAGTGCCTGGAGGCAGCCATGTCGTTCAGGCCGGAGCTCGGGTCGATGGACAGGCAGCGCAAGGCGGCGCTGGCGGGGCTGAGCGCGGCCAAGGCGGCCCGCCTGCCGACAATCAGCCTGTCGGGTGGGTGGAACTGGACAAGCGACCTGTCGCAGAAGAACAAGGACAACTGGAATGTTGACCTGATAGGGGAGTGGACTCTGTTCGGGGGCTTCGGGATTACCGCCGGCATCCGCCAGGCGAGGCACGCGATAGAGCAGCTCAAGGAAGGGCTGCGCGAGCTTGTTGACGGAATCGCGCTGGAGGTGAAGGTCGCGCACCTGAACCTGCTTCAGTCACGCAAGAGAATCGATGTGGCGCGCGAGGCTGTCGGGCAGGCCCAGGAGAATTTGCGCATCTTCCGCGAGCAGTATTCGCAGGGGCTTGTGACCTCGACAGATGTCCTTGACGCGGAGGCCCAGCTTGCGCGGGCACGGGCCGACCTGACCAGGGCGCTCTATGAGAACAACGCCGCCGTGGTCAACCTTGAGAACGCCATGGCCCGCACGGTGGTAGAGGTCAGCGAGATGCAGCAGCCTGGGGCTGGGGAGCCGGCGGACACCCGGCAGCAGGGCGAAGAGGCGCCCCACGAAGAGGACAAGTAGTGGCATGCCACTTTTGAAAATAGCTGTTGAGTTTCCTGTATTCTGGAAGTATAGCCATAACCAGGAACGTACAATTTCAATAGTGACGGTGCAGTAGACTGCTCGAAAGGATTTCGGCGAAGCTATGAAGCGGGCAGCCTTCATTTCGGTCGCGTTTGCGGTCCTGTGTTTTGCGGGCTGTGTCTCAGTGCCTGTCGAGCCACCAGGCAAGCGGGGAATAAGCTGGTACTGGGTTGAAAGGGTGCTGAGCGGTGACTCGATAGCCGTCAAAGGCGTGGGCAGGGTCAAGTACATCGGTGTGTGGGCACCCGGGCGTTCGATTACCGGCAGGCATAACGAGAAGCTCTGGAAGGAGTCGCTCGACAAGAACCGTGAACTGGTTGAGGGCAAATGGGTCCGGCTCGAGTTCGACAAGCGCAGGGAAGACAACCTGGGCAGGTTCCTGGCATACGTGTTTGTGCAGCAGGACTACCGGACCGAGATATTCGTTAACGGCGAGATGCTGCGCGTCGGGCTTGCGCGACTCGAGGAATCCACAGTCAACACGAAACTGATAAGGAGACTTGAAGCTCTCGAGAGTCGTGCGCGCGGCCAGCGACTCGGCATCTGGTCTGATTGAGTTTTTTCTGGGCTTGTGTGTATGAAGAAGCCCCGGCTTAAATCGCCGGGGCTTTCGTCTACCTGCCTCGTAGGGCAATCATGCCGAGTCGTGACGCCTGCGAAGTGCGAGACAGGCGCAGGCAATCAGCACGAGCGGCAGGAAGTAGCCAAGCATATCGTCAACCGGTGAAGGCTCTCGCTCAAAGGAGCAGGAGCAGCCGCCTTTCTTCTTGCTGGGCGCGGCAGCGCCTGTAGTAACGCTTATGTAGCTGGTCTTGATCTCATCATCACTGCCCACAGGTCCGGTTACAGTCAATTTGACTGTATAGAGACCAGACGTCGGATAAGTATATAGCGGGTTCTGGGCTGTGGAGTCAACCATTCCGTCATTATCGAAGTCCCACGCCCAAGAAGCGATATCGCCGACTGATGCATCGGTGAACTGCACGTCGAGCGGCGCAGTACCGCTGAGCGGCACTGCGCTGAACTCGGCCGTCACAAACCCGGGGTCTGTGACGGTTATGTAGTCTACCTTCGTCTCGGTGTCGCTGCCTTCCGTGCCGTCAATCGTCAGGCTCACCGTGTAAGTGCCGACGAGGTTGTACGTGTGCACCGGGTTCTCCTCGGTGCTCGTGCTGCCGTCGCCGAAGTCCCAGTACCACGACTGGTAAGTACCTGAGGATGCGTCGGTGAAGCTCACGGTCAGCGCCGCATTGCCTGACTGCGGCGTCCCGACGAAGTCGGCATCCACCGGTTCAGGACCCGTGTTGTCAACAGTGAACTGGTTGGATGTATCAGACGTTCCCGCGGCAGCGTCGCTTGGCGTTATCGTCACCTGGACGTCTTCAGCCACGACCGTACCGACGCCGTCAGCAACCGTATCCCAGACAAAGGTATGCGAGACACCCGCCGGGCTGGGGCTGGAGTTGAGTCCGCTTGTGCCGTCGCCGCCCGTCCCTTCAGTGCAGGGGTTCCACACGCCGGTGCCGACGCGGTACTCGGCGGTTATGGTGCAGTCGTCGCTGTTGGTATCGGTAAGGGTGTAGGTTATCGTAACATCGCCGCTGTATGTCCCGCCTGCCGGGTCGGTTATCGCAGCAACCGGCGGCTCCTGGGGGACGTTGTTCACGGTGAAGCTCGTGGTGTCTGAGGCGCCCTCGCCGTCGTCATCCCACGGGGTTATCATCACCTGCACGGGCTGGTCACCGCCTACGCCCACGCCGTCAGCCGCGCTGTCCCAGATGAAGGTATGGGACGTGCCACCGGGGGTGGAAGTAAGGCCGGTCGTGCCGTCGCCGCCGCCCTCGGTGCAGATAAACCAGGTCGTACCGTCGTTGATTGAGTACTCGACGGTTGTGCCGCACGTGTCGCTCTCGAGGTCGGCGAGAGTGTAGGTAATTGTAATATTCCCGCTGTGCGTACCGCTTGTGGGGTCTGTTATGCTTGCGACCGGCGGCTGCACGGCGCCAGTGTTATCCACAGTGAAGCTGGTGGTATCTGATGCGCCTTCGGCAGTATCGCTCGGGGTTATCTTCAGTTTGACCGCCTGCGGCGTGACCGTTCCGACACTGTCGGTCACGGTCTCCCAGACGTAGATGTGGGTCGTGCCCGCGGTGCTCGAATTCAGGCCGCTGGTGCCGTCGCTGCCCGCACCCTCGGCGCACGGGTTCCAGGTGGAGCCGTCGTTGGTGGAGTACTCGACGACGATGGAGCATGTGT
>DAOVDS010000050.1 GCA_030669415.1 bacterium | reverse complement strand
GGGAAGACGAAGGCGCTGAGCATGTGGGTCAGGAATATAAGCAACTTCCAGTCAAAGACGTTTGACCCGAACGTGGTAGTGACGTTCGGCGACGGCCAGTACGAAGCGCACCTGACAGACAGTGTCACAATCGGGCCGGAGGCCAAGGTGCGCATGGTGTTCCGGCCGGCCGAGGTGCCTGCCCTGCCGCCGGGCGAGTATGAGGTTGCTGTCGTGGATGACGGCGTAACGAATGGCTATTACCGCTTCACGCTCTCTGAGAAGATACACATCTCACCCGAGACGCTTGTCGTAAGCGAATCCCCGCCATACGAGAACTCGCCCGTCATCCTCCGCGGTGAGTGTGATTTTGAGAACTTGGAAATACTTGAAGACGGCAAGATAACATTCCAAGGTAGCCACTGCATGGCGAAAAAGGTTAAAGTAGATGGTAAGGCATACAAAGGGCCTGATGGGAGGGGTGAGTGGTACGTGGCTGGCAAAGCGGAGATTACAGCAGAAACAGAAGTTCTTGTTGAAAGCAAAGGCAAACTATGGGGAAACTTCAGCATTAACACGCCCAGGCTTATTATCGAAAAAGGTGCTCACCTTTCGGCCGATTCGAAGGGTTACCGAGGAAAAGCCGTGAAAGGCTTCGGCGGTCATAGCTTTACGGGTGGCGGTGGCGGCGGCGGCTTTCATGGTAGTAAAGGCCAGGATGGCGATGGACCTGGTATGCCCCCCGCAGGAGGCGCGGGTGGAGCCAAGAATCCATTTGTTGAAGCCACCAACTGGGCAGGAAAGCCAGGTGGATTTGGTGCCCCTTGGACTCTTGGGGGTGACGGAGGCGGATTCATAAAAATCGTTGTGAGGAAGCAGGATAACACTTTTGGCGAGTTTATCAACAACGGAACAATCAGTGCAAATGGTGCTGTCGGTTGCAGCGTTGACTGTGGACAAGGCAGCGGAGGAGGTGGCGGTTCCGCAGGAGCACTTCACATTGACGCGTTGCTTAACCCGGCGAGCACTGGGAAGTTCCAGATAAAGCCGGGTGCGGGCGGCAAGGGTGACTACGACGGTGGCGCTGGCGGTGAAGGATACTTCTTTCCCCCAGTAGTCGAAACAGATGGGATTTACGAAACCGCGCCAAATGTTTACCAGCGCGCTAAGGTCGAGGTCGATTTGCATCAGGTCGCTATTGATTCCATTGAGCCAGACGGCGAGATTGTCTTCAAAAAAACGAAGCACGACTGGTCTGAGGACAATTACTCAGATGAGGGAACAGCAGAGATAAGCGATCCTGTGTGGCTCGACGCTACCTCTGATAACACGCCAGAAAAGAATGATCCTGTATGCTTGCTTGTGGGCAAGACCATGAAAATCGCCAAATGGGAAACCAACCTAAAAGCCTCAGTAGGTCCAGACCCCATTCAGACTGTATACGCCAAACTGAAGGTGGATGCAACAGAAATAGGTGGCGGCGGCAATTCATTTACCTTTGGACCTGCCGGCGTTGTCCTGACAGATGGCTTGGTCACCATATGGAATGACATTCCGGCCAGCGCAACCGTTGGGTCCATAGTGAATAACTCAGTCTACAGGTTCTCATGGAAGATTTCCTATGACGGCGGTGCTAATTATGCCGAGTTCCAACTCTCCGACCATACTGTGTTTGTGTCATATGCAGCCCCGAAATCTAACTATTATTATGTGGCGCATTTGGATGAAAACGGCCAACATGTGGATGAAGCATTGGTTGATCTATCGGTAACCGCCAAGCGAATGAGTTGGGCCTGTAATATGGGGAAGGGTGCAGCAGCAAATGAAGAGGACATCTCAGACAAGGTCGCCAAAGAGGTATTTAAAAGTCTTGGCTTCTTGGTTATGGTATTCGCCTGGGAACCTTTTGTGCATCTTGATGCAGGTGACAAGAAAA
This sequence comes from bacterium, assembly GCA_030669415.1. Classification (GTDB taxonomy): domain Bacteria; phylum Planctomycetota; class SKW154; order SKW154; family DAOVDS01; genus DAOVDS01. Next base: position 15,906 of record DAOVDS010000050.1, on the reverse strand, counting down.
ACCCGGCTGACTGCATTACTCTTGCCAGCATTGCTGCAACCGCGCTGCGCCTGCTGGGCATTAATGGCAGACCGTGGAGAGCCTATTCCCGTAACCACGTTGATGCTAATGACTTAAAGACCTGGGGCTGGGATGAAAAATACTATCCTAACCATAAGATAGCAAAGGATAAGGTCCTGGGCGACTCGAAGAGGAACCAGTTTCACGGGTTCTTCTTCATCGAGGAACTCGACTTTGGGAGCAATCAGTTTCCATCGAAAGGATGGTACGTGTCAGTGCTCAAAGATGGTAAAGATCCCAAGGTAACGGCTTCAGAACCGAAGTACTTGCCCCTTGAAATCGTTAAGAGAGAGATTGGTGCAGACGCAATCCTCTGGTGGCTTGACAATGTTTCGAACCAACAGCCAGACGTCGAGTGGAAATTTCCTGAGAGCATGACAATTATAGGCGTCGACCTCGAGCCACTTCTCCCCAATGAGACGGATTGGTCACCCAATCCGGCAGATGATAAGGACTACTCCCTCCAGCACATATACATTCCACCTGACCAAGGAGCGGGTACTCCAAAAAAGCACAAACTCAAGCTGGGTAATGATGGCCCCGAAATCGACGTAAGTGCAGGAAGCCCGAAACCTTTCAAGCTTACCTGTAAGAACGGCGCTGTCACACTGTGGGTATCTGTTAAGAAGCCTGCCGATCTTCACGATTACAGCGAGGCAAAGCAGGTAACAATCGCTCCCGCAAGAAAGCTCAAGACTGCGCCATAGAAAAGGAGAGAGGCTGATGACATCCTGCGAGTATGCCAGGCTGCCAGCCCTGCGACTTGTTGCAGTTATCTTGACATTCACGCTTGCCATGCTTCTGTGTATTGAGTCTTCATTCCCTCAAGAAAATGGTGAGACACCAGAAGAAGGGAGGCAGCGACTGGAAAGGATAGCCGAGGAGATCGCTAAAAAAGTGAAAAGACACCGCGGTGGTCGTGCCGGTGCCTATGGTCGCCGCCCGGGCGTCATAACCGAAGTCCCTCCCGACGCGCTCATCCACCCAAGAGGGCAGACGGAAGATGAACTGAGGATGTACCTGCTCGCCGGAGTATCTTCTGGAAAGCCTTACGATGAGATGAGAGAGGTTCTCAACCGCCCCTGGAGCAGGGATACGGTTAGAGTATTGTGGAAACTTGACGGTAGACACTACGAAAGGTGGCAGTCGATAAAGGGAAGTACTCTGCCTCTACTTGTATTCGCAGCAACCAGATACAAGGGAGATATTCTGACCGAGGTGAGGTCTATCCTTGACCAGCTTTTCAGCGAATCCATCAAGCCTGATTCCCACATTCTCGGTTCGTATGGCATTCTGGGCACAGCGCTCTCAAAATACGGCACGCTCGAGGTACTGCCTGATTCCTTCTGGACTGCCGTACAACTGGAGTCTGTGGGAACGGGGAAGGTAGGAGTCCTTGCCCGGATAGGAAATGAAGATACTCTGAAATGGCTGGAAAAATTCCAGAAGACATGCGCATGGGAAAATCAGTGGACCCTTAAGACAACAATCGAAGAACTCAAGAAGAAGCTGGCAAAAGAAAAGGATGAGGAGAGGAGCAAACCTGAGCAGACGGAACAACCGGAGCCGGGGAAGCTGCCCAAACCGGAAAATGTCAAGAATCCCACAACCGAGCAATCAGAATCACTGTCTGAAGAAGGTATAAACTGGCTCATGCCCTGTTTGATAATTGCGGGTCTTGTGCTTGCTGGCGTTGTGATTTTTCTCTTTCTTCGCCGGAAGAAGGTCGGGCAGGTCTGAAATCTCCCCGCACAGGTTTCTTATAGGCGATTCCTGTCAAGTCCCCTGTACTTTGCAAAGAGAAGCGGCTGTCCGGAGACAGCCGCCACTCGGGGGTAAAGGACAATGCCTTTTGTGTGTCGCGATTGTAATCGCCTTCGCGTGTTTATATGTGTGAGCTGCGGTAGTGTGAGTGAGTTTTTCTGCTTGATGCCGGTTTTTACATAACTTATACATTAGGTTGTGCAAAGTTCCCTCACGGCATTAAGCGCTTGCACTGGCGCAGCGCGTCCAATATAATGGAGGCAAGTTGTCCAGCTTATACAATCTTGAGCAGCAGGCGCGGGGAAAGCTGGCATGAAAGAGACAGGCACTCCTCATGTAGAGACTCTCAGGTACGGGCGCGGCACTCTAACCATCCCGGACGCATTCGCCGGCGCTCGAGTCGTTGCACCCCCCGAAGTGGCGGGTGTGCGGGATATGGCGGCTGAGCTTCGAGCGGCGCTGAATAAGCCGACGGGCGCCCCCACACTTCGCGAGTTTGTCGAGCGGGACGATACTGTCACTCTTGCGGTAAGTGACATTACCAGGCCAGGTTTTATTAGAGAACTCCTGCCGGTGATTCTCGATGAAGTGTCGCATGCCGGGCAGGTGAGAATCCTGGTTGCGCTGGGGCTGCACCGCAAGCTGAGCAAAGACGAAGTGAAAGAACTTCTCGGAGAACAGGCGGCACAGTCCGTGCCGGTGTTTCAGCACGACGCGACTGCGCGCAGCAGGATGATATTTCTGGGCAGAACGCGCCAGGGGACGGAGGTTCATCTGTCCCGGTTTGTGCTTGCCGAGGATGTGTACCGTTCAGATGTCGAGTCGTCCGAGGCGGAGCCGTTGAAGGTGGTCCTTACCGGGGCGATTACGCCGCACTATTTCTACGGGTTCTCCGGGGGGCGCAAATCGCTACTGCCCGGCTGTGCTTCTGAACAGACGATAAGGCAGAACCACTCGCTGGTGCTGGACCCTTACGGCGAGCGCGCCGGAGGGTGCAGGGCAGGGAATCTCGCCGGGAACCCGTGCCATCTGGACTCGCTGGAGGCGGCGCGCATGGTGGGCGATGTTTTTGTCATCAATACGGTGCACGCGGGTGCGGCGGGAGTCGCCGCCATAGTCGCGGGCGATATGGAGGAGGCGCACATGGCGGGGTGCCGCTTCTATCTTGAAAACTGCGCGACCGCGCTGGATGAGCGTTTTGATGTGGTACTGGCAAGCTGTGGCGGCTATCCGCGCGATTTGAACTTCATCCAGGGCCATAAGGTGATGGAGTACGCTTTTGGCGCGCTCAAGCCGGGCGGCTCGCTTGTTGTGGCGGCTGAATGTGAGGATGGCTTTGGCAGCGAGGACTTCTTCAGGTGGTTCAGGTACAAGGAGCTTTCGAAGCTGCGCGACGCGCTCCAGAAAGACTACCAGGTCTACGGGCAGACAGCCTACGCCACACTGTGGAAGGCGAAGCGGGTTGACATTGTGCTTGTTTCGTCTCTTGACCCGGACGATGTGCGCGAGATGTCGATAACACCTGCGGGTGACCTTGAAGAGGCGGCGAGGCTTGTGCAGGCGAAATACGGCGAGAGATGCAGTGCCTGCATTATGCCGTACGCCGCGGATACGCTTATCAAGGATGAGACGGTCAGAATTGAATAGGTTGTGCGAGCATTCGCGCACCGTGGCACCGGTTCTGTGAGGGATATGGGAAGAGCAGTCTCCCGGCATGGCACCACCACTATCCGAGACAGCCTGCTCGGTGAGAGGCTGATTCTCAAGAAGCTGCCCAGCAGCCTTGAGTGTGGTGTAATTCCCCGTCCGGACTTCGCAAAGAAGTTCGCCGTAATCGGCGCGAACTACGGCTCGGTTGATGACCGTTTCGTGTCGCCCCGGACGGGCAAGACGATTTGTGCACCGGCGGGTGTCGCGCACTTCCTCGAGCACAAGATGTTCGAGAAGAAATGGGGAAACGTGCTTGAGAAGTTTTCCCAGCTCGGCGCCAACGCCAATGCGTTTACATCCCACACAGTCACCGCGTACCACTTCACCTGTACAGGCAGATTCTGGGACAACCTCGAACTGCTTCTGAGAGCTGTGCAGAGCGTTCACCTGACGCGCCAGAATATCGCCAAGGAGGCGGGGATAATCCAGCAGGAAATCCGAATGTACCAGGACAGCCCGGACTGGCGCGTCGTCACCGGCCTGCTCGAATCGCTCTATCACAGGCACCCCGTGCGCGTGGATACTGTTGGCACGACCGAGTCAGTTGGACGAATCACCAAGAGCATTCTGCTGGAGTGCTTCAGGGCGTTCTACACCCCGGCCAACATGATGCTGGTGGTGGCGGGTGCGCTTGAGGAGGAAGAAGTCTTCGAGAGGTGCGAGAAGCTCTATCGTCGGCACGCGGCGGCGGGCCGCCCGCGGCGTCTGCGTGTGCGCGAGCCTGCAGGCGTTTTCCGGAAAGAGATTACCTCATACGCCGATGTGAAAAGGCCCAGGGTGCTAATCGGCTTCAAGGACGAGAAGCCGGCCACCGGTGGTGAGAGGCTGGTGCGCGCGGCGCTGGAAACCGATTTGCTGCTTGCGATTGTATTCGGCAAGTCGAGTCCCGTGTACCTTCGTCTCTACGAAAAGGGCCTTATTGATGAATCCTTTTCGGCAAGCTACTTGTCCGACAGGGGGCTGGGCTATTGTGCAATGGGTGGCGAGACTGATTCGCCGGGAGAACTCGTCGAGGGATGTCTCAAAGCCATTCGCAGGGTGCGGCGCAGTGGCATCTCGGAAAGCAGCTTCGCGAGGATAAGGAGGCGTTTGCTGGGCGGGTACCTGCGGCGTTTCAACTCGCTGGAGGCGGCCGCGGTGCGCGCTGTGGCAGGCAGGTTCCTGAGATACAACCCGTTCAGTGTACTCGACACCCTTGACGCCATCACGCCTGAGGACATAAACAATCGCGCGCGCGCGCACCTGCGCGAGGAAGCGATGTCTGTCTCAACCGTCCTTCCACTGCAGTCAAAGATGCAATAGAAGCCCCGGAAACGGCGTTCCCGGGGCTTTCGTGAGTGCCTTTTCGCTCTTGTCAGAGCTTCTCGATTAGCGAGACCAGAGGCATGAAGAGCGAGACAACCACGAAACCGACTATCGCGCCCATGCCCACAATCATGATAGGCTCGAGAACACTGGTCATGCTCTCGACAGCGACATCCACCTCTTCATCGTAGTTGTCGGCGATTTTGTTGAGCATCTTGTCAAGCTCTCCCGTCTCTTCGCCCACATCCACCATATTGATGAAGACGTCATCGAAGACACCGCTCGTCTTGAGGGGACCTGCCACTGTCTCGCCTTCCTTGATGGAGCCGTGAACGTCCTCGACCGCATCTTCAATGACACTGTTGCCGATTGCCTCCTTGACGATGCTCAGCGCGTCAAGGATGGGGACACCGGAAGCGATGAGAGTTCCGAGTGTCCTTGCGAAACGCGCGATATACGACTTCTTCAGAACCGGCCCGATAAGCGGGAGCCTGAGCTTGGTGCGGTCGATAAATGAGCGGCCGCCGGAGCTGGTTCCCATAAGCTTCAGGAGCACGAATAAGCCTATCGGTATGGCGGGTATCAGGAACCAGAAGCTCTGTACAAGCCTTGCAACGGCCAGCAGGAGCTCGGTAGTCGGCGGCAGGGGCACACCAATGTCGGAGAACATCTTCTCGAACTTCGGTATGACGAAAACCATGATTCCCGCGATTATGAGGACCGCGACGGAAAGGACGACAATGGGGTAAACAGATGCGCCGATAATCCTCCGCTTCAATCGCAGGGACTTTTCCATGAAATCGGCGAGGCGGTTCAAAATTGTCTCAAGCACGCCGCCGGCTTCACCTGCCTTGACCATGTTGACGTACAGCCTGTCGAAGACCTTGGGGTGCTTGGACAACGCCTCCGAGAAAGAGCTGCCGCCCTCCACATCCTCGGCAACCTCAGTGAGAATACTTTTCAGGTTGCCAGACTTCATCTGGCCTTCGAGGATACGCAGGCTGCGCACGATGGGCAGGCCGGCATCTTGTAGGGTGGCGAGCTGGACGGTGAACTGCGCGAGGTCTTTGAACCTGACGCCGCTGAAGAAGCCGCGCTTGCGGGCAGACGTTTCCTCGGTGTACGCGATTACGCCGGCACCGGCACGCCCGGTCGATGGTGCTCCCGCCTTCTGCTTGATCTTGGTGGGGAAATAACCCATCGACCTTATCTGCGCAATCGCGTCGTCGCGATTTGCAGCCTCAACGTCGTCTCGGACAACCTTGCCAGTACCATCCATCGCCTCAAACGTGAATACTGGCATAATCTCTCCTTCCTCTACAGTTTACGCTGTGAATATGGTCTCGCGTACGACTTCCTCTATTGTAGTGATTCCGTCGAAGATTGCAAGCAGCCCGCTGTCACGAAGTGTATGCATTCCCCGGGCCTTGGCAACCTCGCGGATATGGTCGGTCGATGATTGCGCGGTGACGAGTTTTCGCAACTCCTCGGTCAGCATCATTATCTCGAAAACACCGGTGCGTCCGCGGTAGCCGGTTCCGTTGCAGTTATCGCATCCCTGCCCGTAGTAGAAGGTTCGACCGCCCACGTCGTCGGGCGTGAGCTCGAGCTCGTAAAGCTCTTCGTCGCTGGGAGTGTACTCGGTCTTGCACTTGGTGCATATTGTGCGCACGAGTCTCTGGGCTACGATTGCCTCGAGCGTGGCGGCCAGCAGGAAGGGCTCGACGCCCAGGTCGAGCATACGAGTAATCGAGCTGGGTGCGTCGTTGGTGTGAAGCGTGGAGAACACCACGTGGCCGGTCAGCGAGGCCTGTATCGCAATCTGGCCCGTTTCGAGGTCGCGAATCTCTCCGACCAGTATCTTGTCGGGGTCCTGGCGCAGGATGGACCGCAGGCAACTGGCGAAGGTCACGCCGATATCCTCATTTACCTGGACCTGCACAATGCCGGGCAGGTCATACTCGACGGGGTTCTCGGTGGTGATTATCTTTATCTCGGTGCTGTTGGCATAGTTCAGGCCGGAGTAGAGGGTGGTTGTCTTGCCGGAGCCGGTCGGCCCTGTCACCAGGATGATTCCGTGCGGCAGGTCAATGAGCTTCCTGATGGCCTCGAGGTCTTGCGGCCGCAGGCCGATTGCCTCCAGGTCGAGGTTCACATTTGCCCGGTCAAGCACACGCATGACGACGCTCTCGCCGAACGCGGTAGGCAGGGTTGAGACACGCAGGTCTACTGGCCTTCCTCCAATATTGAGTTCGATTCGTCCGTCCTGGGGCACGCGGCTCTCGGCAATATTGAGACCCGCCATGACCTTGACGCGGGAAGTAATTGCCAGCGCCAGGTGCGCGGGCGGGGGCACCATCTCGTAGAGCACGCCGTCAACGCGGTAGCGTACCTTGAAATCGTTCTCGAACGGCTCCAGGTGGATGTCGGCGGCGCGGTCCTTGATGGCCTGGAGCAGAATGAGGTTGAGCAGCTTCACAACAGGCTTGGAATGGGCATCCTTTTCAAGCCGCTCGAGGTCGGCTATGTCGCCGCGCCCATCGAGAAGTTCGAGGTCTTCTTCTCCCTCGAGTGAGGCGACAATCGACTCCATCGAGCCGGCCTTCTTGTCACCGTAGTACTTCTCAAAGGCCCTGTCTACAGCATCTTCCGTGGCCACCACACCTTTTACCTCGCTGTCAAGCATGAAGCGCAGGTCGTCAAGGATGCTGACATTGCTCGGGTCCGAGAGCGCGAGCGTGACGGTGGTGCCATCGAAGGCTACCGGGATAACCTTGTACGTTTCAGCGATGGTGTAGTCCACAAGGTCGACAATCTCGTCCGGTATCAGGATGTCGTCGAGGTCCATGAACTCCATCCCCGACTGTACCGCCAGGGCGAAGAGCAGGTCCTTCTCATCGACGAAATCCATATCCACAAGAATCTGGCCCAGGCTGCCGCCCTGGTCCTTCTGGGCAGCGAGCGCTTCCTGTATCTCGTACTCGGTGACGAGGCCCATCTCCTTGAGCAGTTGTCCTATCGGCCTTCTGTCCTTTACCATCAGCTTCCCCTAAGACTTCTGGGATGCGACCTGCTTCTTTACTCTCTCCTGGAGCTCCTCAGGGTGAACAGCCTTCTCCATCATGTCCTGGTAGAGTATTTTTTTCTGCAGGAACAGGCTGTACAGGAAATCGTCCAGGAGCATCATACCCAGCTTCTTGCCTGTCTGTATCTGCGACGTTATCTGGTGCGTCTTGTTGTCCCGGATAAGGTGGGCGATTGCGGGCGTGTTGACCATAGTCTCGAACGCGGCAATGCGCCCCTTCCCGTCTGCCTTTGGCAGAAGGGCCTGGGAAAGCACGACGAGCAGGCAGGTGGAAAGCTGCGCGCGGATTTGCTCCTGCTGGCGCTGCGGGAAGGCGTCAACGATGCGGTTAATCGTCTCGGCCGCGCCGATGGTGTGCAGTGTGGCGAAGACGAGGTGGCCCGTCTCCGCCGCAGTGATGGCAGCGCCGATTGTCTCCAGGTCACGCATCTCGCCCACGAGGATGACGTCCGGGTCCTGTCGCAGGACTCGTCTCAGTGCCTCGTAGAAACTCTCGACATCAACGCCCAGTTCGCGCTGGCTGACAAGGGAGCGCTTATGTGTATGGTAGTACTCGATGGGGTCTTCAATAGTCACTATATGGCGCTCGAGCTCGGAGTTGACGAAATCCACCATGGTGGCGAGTGTCGTGGTCTTACCCGAACCTGTGGGGCCGGTGACGAGGAACAGCCCGCGGGGTTTGAGGAGAAGGTTCTTGATAGCGGGTGGGAGGCCGATTTCCTCGAACGTCAACATCCGGGAGGGGAGCAGCCGCAGCACAATGCCAACGTTCCCCTTCTGCTTGAAGATAGAGACTCTGAACCTGGCCTCGTTGCCGTAAGCGAGCGCGAAGTCACTGCCGCCTTTCTGGTTGAGCTCGTTCTGGGCGCGCTCGGGGCTTATTGATTTCATGAAGGTGAGCGTGTCCTCCGGGCCAAGCGGGTCGCTCTCGATGCGCCTCAACCGCTCGTCAATTCGCAGGACGGGCGGGCTGCCCACGGAGAGGTGTATGTCACTCGCCCCGTTCTGGACCGCGACCTCAAGCAGCTTTTCGATTTGCATAGTCAACTACTAATTGAACTCCTGCGCCGCGGTTACCCTGAGAATCTCCTGTATGGATGTCATGCCGGAGAGGAGTTTCCGGACGGCATCTTCCTGCAGGGTAACCATCCCCTGGCTGCGCGCCTCCTTGCGTATTTCCGAGGCTTCAGCACGGTTGAAAGCCATCTCGCGCAGCTCGCTCGTCAGTATCATCAGCTCGAAAATACCCTTACGTCCACGATATCCCCGGTACCCGCAATCGGGACAGCCGGCCGGTCTGTAAATCTGAGAATCCTCGATGTCCTTGGATGAAAGCCCCACGGCGTGCAACTCGCTTTCGCTGGGGGAGTAGGGCTCCTTGCAGTTGTTGCACAACAGCCTGAGAAGGCGCTGGGCCATCACGCCTATAATGGCCGAGGAGACCAGAAACGGCTTTACTCCCAGGTCCATCAGGCGGGGCAGCGCGGAGGGGGCATCATTGGTGTGCAGGGTCGAGAAGACCAGGTGGCCTGTGAGTGCGGCCTGGATGGCGGTGTCGGCGGTTTCTTGGTCGCGAATCTCACCTACCAGGATGATATTCGGCGCCTGGCGGAGCATGGAGCGAATAATCCGCGCGAAAGTAAGGCCCACCCTCCTGTTCACATGGCACTGGTTGACACCGCTGAGATGGTACTCGACAGGGTCTTCCGCAGTAATAATCTTGACGTTGGGCTTGTTCAACTCCTTCAGGACAGCATAGAGAGTTGTCGTCTTGCCGGAACCGGTGGGGCCTGTGACGAGGAATATGCCGTTGGGCCGCCTGATGAGCTTCTTGAAACGGGTGTAGTCCGACTCGTGGAAGCCCAGCACGTCGAGGGGAACCAGGCCTTCTTCCTTGTCGAGAATTCGCAGAACCACGCTTTCGCCGTAAGTGGCCGGCAGCGAAGAGACGCGGAAGTCGAACTCGCGCCCCAAGAGGCGCATCTTGATGGAGCCGTCCTGCGGCCTTCTCTTCTCCGCCATGTCCATCTTGGCCATAATCTTTATGCGGCTGATAATGGCTCCCTGGAGCCTCTTGGGCGGTGAGTCCTGCTCGATGCACATGCCGTCTACCCGGTAACGGACCCTGAGGTCTTTCTCGAAGGGTTCGACGTGAATGTCGCTGGCCCTCTGCTTTATGGCCTCGGTGATAATGGCCTGTACCAGCCTGATTACCGGGGCATCGTCTGCCACCACACCTTCTGCGCCTGCGAATTCTCCATCACGCAGCTCGATATTGCTTGTGTCTTCGAGCTTTTCGAGTTCCTCTTCGAGGTCCTTCTGCGGCCTGTAATACTTGGAGAGGGCGCGCTCGACCGCTTCCGGCGTGGCAAGCATGCACTCCACTTCTCTGTTGAGTATGAAGCGTACGTTGTCGAGCGTCACAAAATCGAGCGGGTCTATCAGCGCTATCACCACAGAGCGTTCCTTGAGCTGGACAGGTATCACCTTGTTCTCAAGGGCAACTTCCCTCGCAAGAAGCGCGATGACCCCTTCCGGCAGGTCAACGGCATCGAGGTCTATGTAAGGAAGATGATACTGCTTGGCAAGCGCCTGGGTAATCTGTTCGGACTGGGCATAACCGAGCTTTATGAGCGCCTCAGCCAGCTTGCAGCCATCACGCTGCTGGTACTCGAGCGCTTCCTCGACTTGCTCGTAGGTGACGACCCCCATCTGCTGGAGGATCGCCCCGATAGGCGCGCGCTGCTGCATCCGCAGTTCCTCTGAACGCCAGACTCTATTTGGCTTCGCGGCTCATGGCAATACGGCTCTCTCTTAAATAATAGCACATGTGAAAAGCAAGTCAAGCAAAAATCGAGTTGAGGGCTATTCTAACTCCCGATGGTGCCGGCACATCCGGCGATTGTGCCCCACTGTGCTCATCCTCTGGCCCGAAGTATTAAAAGAACGACTCGGGCACGAAGACGATGTCACCGGGCTGGACTATGGGGTCGCGCAGCTTGCCGTTGAATATCTCGCCGACGTTTATGCGGAATATCCGGGTTGTGCCGTCCGGCAGGGTCCTGATTACAGTTGTTCTGCTCTGCGAGGCTACTGAGCTGAATCCCCTGGCAAGAGTTATCGCCTTGGTGAGCGTCATCTTCTCATCCGCGGGTGCGGTGAAACCGCCGGGTGAATTCACCTTGCCCAGTACGTAGACTTTGCCGCGCTCCTGCACTATCAGGACATCGCCATCCTTGAGCTTGATGTCTTTCTCCAGGCTGCCCTTCTTGACTATCTCGCTGTAGGCGATTCTGTAGGCCACGCGCTTCGTGCCATTGTCGCGCATGAGCAGCACGCTGTCCTTGTCCGCATCCTTGCTGAAGCCGCCCGCCATGCTTATCGCCTGCAGCAGGCTCAGTGACTTCCCGAAGGCTATCTCAAAGGAGCCCGGCTTCGCCACATTTCCGAGCACGTACGCGCAGCGCTTGTTGTAGCTCTTCACAAGCAGAGTGACCTGGGCGGAGTTGAGGATTTTCTGCTCGAGGCGGGACTTCACATCCGTCTCCACCTCTTCGATAGTCTTGCCCACAAGCTGCACCTTGCCGATTACCGGATAGCTGACGACCCCGCTCATCGGAATGCGCAGCTCGAGCGAGAGGTTCGGCTGGTCGTAAACCTGGATAGCCACGAAGTCACCGGGAGCCAGCCTGTCGGCGAGCTGCGGCTCCTCCGGCGGAAGGGAGCTTGCCGGCGTGGAAGATTCTTCCTGAGCGCCGGGCAGTTCGATAGTCTCCATCCCCGTCGGCGTCTGGGGGTTCGCAACAGTATTCTCAGTTGCGGCAGCGCAGCCGCCGAGGAGCAGCGCGCAAAGGACTGCAATTCTCAAAACCATAATCATCTCTCTTCAGAACACGAAATCATCAGTAGCAGCACACCGGAAGTGTAGATGCAGGCTCGAGAATTGTCAAGAGTAATCAGCCCGGTCAGGGCTGAGCTTCTCGACGTTTATGCGCCGCTTGCCTCTTACAAGCCGTGCGAACGTGACCCTCGGGTCGTGCTCGAAGTAGCTTACCCATTCGCCTTCAATCGCCTGCTGGAGCCAGAGCCGCTTCTGCTCAAGTGTCTCAACGGGATACAGGTCATAGCTCATAATGTAGGCCATGTTCACATGCGCCGACATGGGTATCAAGTCGCCCCAGAAAACGCACGTCTGCCCGCCGCTTTCAATCAGCACTACCTGGTGGCTCTTTGTGTGCCCGCCTGTAACCGCTGCCCGCACACCCGGCGCAATCTCGCAGTTCCCTTCCACAAGCTCAAGCTGGCCGGACGCATCGATAACATCAAGCTCTTCCGGGAGATAGCTGCCTTTGGTCACTTCGTTCGTATTATGGGCATCTTCCCATTCGCCTTTTTGAATCACGTATTTAGCGTTGGGAAATGCCGTTTCAAGCGAGTTGTCATCAGCTCGTCTTACCGTGCCGCCGGAATGGTCGAAATGCAGGTGCGTCAGAATCACAATATCAATCTTGTTAGCCGGCGTGCCGAGCACTTCCAGAGATTTAAGCAGCTTGCCACAATTTACATCGAAGAGGTCATCGAATTTCCTGCCGCGGGTGTCGCCGAGGCCCGTGTCGATAAGGATGTTCTGCGTTCCTGTGCGCACAAGCAGCGGGTTAAGCGCAATGAGAATTCTGTTCCTCTCGTCGGCCGGGTCTATTTTCGACCAGAGCGATTTCGGCACAATCCCGAACATCGCCCCGCCATCCAGCCGAAACGTCCCATCCTCAACCGCAACCAGCTTAAACTCTCCCAGCTTCACGCTAATTTCTCCTTTCAGAGATGAATTTTATCACGATGGTGCTTTAAGTGAAAAACAAAAACCGCAGTAGTTTATCTCGAAGTTTTCAGGAGCGCCTGCATGTTGTTGGCATACTACGTCTATGCGAGTTATAATTGACGATGACAAGGGAGGGTATTATGAAAGGTATGCCGGTTGGTGTGGGTGTTACTCTCGCGGCCGTTATGCTGCTTATTACCGCCGCAGCAGCCGATGTGGTACACATGAAGGATGGCCGAAAGCTCGAGGGCGAAGTGCTCTCGGAGACGCAGAAGGAAGTGCGGCTGAAGGTGGAGCTTGGCGAAGCTACAATACCTCTCAAGGAAATCAAGGAGATTGAGTTCAGGTCGCGGGCGGGCGGGAAGGACCTCAGCGAGATTCTCATGGAATCCATTGGCAAGTACATGCCTTCAAGAGTCGAGGCCCTTCTCAAGCACGGCGCGGATGCAAACGCGGTGAACAAGCATGGCAGTACGCCGCTGCACTGGGCGGCAAGCAGTCCCGGGATTGTCAAAACCCTTCTGGAGCACGGTGCCGACATCAACGCAAAAGACAATAAAGGCCGAACAGCGTTGCACAAGGCAGCAGATTACGGTTACGAGAGCAGTGCCAGAATTCTCTTGGAAAAGGGCGCTAATGTCAAAGCGAGGGACAAAGAAGGCAGGACACCGCTGCACAAGGTGGTAGGGTCAGACTATCGTCAGGCTATTGCGGAACTTCTTATCTCCAAGGGCGCCGACATCAACGCCAAAGACAATGATGGACTTACGCCCCTGCACCTTGCGGTGAACTGGCTGTACCGCTGCAAAGAAGCAGCGGAGTTCCTTATCTCGAAAGGCGCCAATGTCAACGCGAAAGACAGCAAGGGATACACTCCCCTTGATTGGGCGTCAAACTCTCATACTACTTCTGAACTGGCAGACCTGCTGCGCAAGCACGGCGGCAAATCGAAACACCCTTACCGGATTGAACTTATGGATGCGGCAGAGGCGGGGAACCTTGACAAAGTAAAAGAGCTTCTTTCCAAGGGCGCCGACGTCAATGCCAAGGATATGGGTAGTGCTGTAGCCTTGCATGGTGCGGCTGGCGGAGGGCACACGAAAATTGTGGAACTTCTCCTTGCAAAAGGGGCAGATGTCAATGCGAAAACGGACGCAGGTTATACACCTCTACAGTATGCTGCAGTACGACTCTACAAGGAAACTGCTAACTTGCTACTCAGCAAGGGCGCTGACCTGAATGCCAGGGCCAAGGATGGTCAGACAGTGTTGCACATGGCCTTGCGATACGCCGTCAAGGATATGGTTGAGTTTGTTATTACCAAAGGCGCGGATGTGAATGCGAAGGATAACAAGGGACTCGCGCCGCTGCATCATGCGGTGAAATACGCGGGCGAGGAAATTATCGAGCTTCTGACCAAAAGCGGTGCTGATTTGAACGTCAAGGATAATAACGGCTACACGCCGCTGGATTTGGCTTGGGAGCGCAAGCGTGAGGATGTTGTGAAGATACTTCGCGAGAAAGGGGCCAGGTCCGGTGAGCCTCTGCGCGTGGATTTTCTTGATGCGGTGCGCAGAGGAGATACCGAGGGGGCAAAGAACCTTCTTGACAAAGGCGCAAATGTCAACGCAAAGGACTCGTACGGAGAGAGTGCGCTTCACTGGGCGGCGGAGAGCGGGCACAGAGATGTAGCTGAGCTTCTGCTGGCGAGAGGCGCGAGCATCAACGCAAAGCACGACAACGGCTGGAGACCCCTGGATATGGCGATTTCGCGCGGGAAAGAGGAAGTGGCTGTACTCCTCATCAAGAGGGGGGCCGATATCTCGAACGCCAAGTATGATTCTCCGCTTCTGTGCTGGGCCGCCTCGGCCGGGCTTGCAGAGGTGTGCAAACTCCTTATATCGAAGGGAGTCGATGTCAACGTGAGGAGCGGGAGGACTCTCGTCACCCCGCTTCACCGCGCTGCCCAGAACGGCCGTGAGAAGGCAGCTGAAACCCTTATCGCCAAGGGCGCCGGGGTTAATGCCAAAGACGAGGATGGCAGGACTCCTCTTCACTATGCCGTAAGGCACGGCAAGGAAAACATGGTTGACCTTCTCGTCGCCAGCGGCGCTGATGTGAATGCTAAATCAAATGGCGGCTGGACGCCTCTGACCCAGGCGGTCGCGGTCAACAACAAAGAGCTTGTGGAATTCCTCCTTTCAAAAGGCGCCGACCCCGGAATTGCAGACAAGAACGGCAGAACTCCGATTGAAATGGCGAAAAGAAGCGGCCGTGTGGAAATCGAGCGGCTGCTTCGCGAACACATTGAGAAATCACGCGAGTGAAGTGCAACTGTCCGGCAAAGCCTGCTTCACTCACTTTTCCTGTTTCGGCTGGGCATCTTCGAGCCACTGGGGGCGGGTGAGCCAGTCGAAGTTGGGCTCGTAGACCTGGTCGTCTGGTCGGCCCGCCTTGACAAGCTCGGTCGCAATGACAAGCTCCTGTATCTGCGAGGTGCCTTCGTATATCTCCATAATGCGCGCGTCGCGGTAGAATTTCTCAACATCGGCCAGAGCGCCGATATAACCCGGGCCGCCGAACACCTGGACGGCATCGTAGGCGACCTCGTTGGCGACGCGGCTGGCGTAGAGCTTGGCCATGGAGGAGATAATTTTGTAGTCACCGCCTGAATCCCAGACGTTGCACGCCCGGTAAATGAGCGAGCGGGTTGCCTCGATTTTCGTCGCCATGTTGGCGATAAGGGACTGAACCGCGCCCATCTTGATTATGGGCTGGCCCCACTGGTGGCGTGCCTGGGCGTACTCGAAGGCACGGTCAAAGGCGCCCTGGGCGACGCCGAGAGCCTGTGCCGCGATACCTGTTCTGCCTCCGTCAAGGGTGGCCAGAACGGTGCGAAAGCCGGTGCCTATCGCACCGAGGAGGTTCTCCTTGGGAACGCGCACGTCGCGGTACTGGATGTGCCCGGTGGTGGCGGCGCGAATTCCCATCTTGTTTTCGAGTTTCATCTGCTTGACGCCGGGCCTGTTCTTCATCTCGTCCACGACCAGAACGGAGATTCTCGGGCGCCCGCCTTCAACCTTGCGAATCCGGCAGGCAACCACGGAGATGTCGGCCACGTTCCCGTGCTGAATGAATATCTTCTCGCCGTTGAGGACGTACT
>DAOVDS010000185.1 GCA_030669415.1 bacterium | reverse complement strand
GGCTTACTCCTCTCGAACTTCTCCTTCGCCAATTAGGAGGGTGGTAATGGCGAAGGAGAAGTTCGAGAGGAGTAAGCCCCACGTCAATATCGGGACGATTGGGCACATTGACCACGGCAAGACGCTGCTCACCTCGGCGATGACCAAGATGCTCGCCACTCAGGGGCTGGCCAAGGCGCGGGAGTATGCTGATATCGCCAAGGGCGGCACTGTGCGGGATGCGAGCAAGGTTTTGACAATCGCTGTGGCGCACGTGGAGTACGAGACGAAGAAGCGCCACTATGCACACATTGACTGCCCGGGGCACGCTGACTACATCAAGAACATGATAACCGGCGCGGCCCAGATGGACGGGGCGATACTCGTGGTCGGCGCCGACGACGGCCCCATGCTTCAGACGAAGGAGCACGTGCTGCTGGCGAGGCAGGTGGGCCTGCCGGCGATTGTCGTCTTCATAAACAAGATAGACCTCGTTGACGACCCCGAGCTCATCGAGCTGGTGGAGCTTGAGCTTCGCGAGCTTCTGAGCAAGTACGAGTTCCCCGGGGACGATGTGCCTGTCGTGATGGGGTCGGCGCTCAAGGCGATTGCGTGCGGCTGCGGCAAGCGCGAGTGCGAATGGTGCGGCAAGATACTGGAGCTACTTGATGCGGTCGACAACTATATCCCTGAGCCGGAGCGGGAGGTTGACAAGCCGTTTCTTATGCCGGTCGAGGATGTGTTCTCGATAGAAGGGCGCGGGACTGTTGCCACGGGGCGTGTCGAGCGCGGGAAGGTAAAGGTCGGCGAGGATATCGAGATTGTGGGCCTCATGGAGGAAGCGCGCAAGACAGTCTGCACCGGCGTCGAGATGTTCAACAAGACCCTGGATGAGGGTATTGCGGGTGACAACGTAGGCGTGCTGCTGCGCGGCGTCAAGAAGGACGAGGTCCGCAGGGGCCAGGTGATTGCCCATCCTGGCAGCATAACGCCGCACAGGAAGTACAGCGGACAGGTGTATATCCTGAACAAGGAAGAAGGCGGGAGGCACACGCCGTTCTTCGCCGGGTACAGGCCGCAGTTCTTCTTCCGAACGACGGACGTGACCGGCAGCGTGACGTTGCCCGAGGATGTCGAGATGGTGATGCCGGGCGACAACGTGCTGCTCAATATCGAGCTTATTACGCCGATCGCCATGGAAGAGAACATGCGCTTCGCAATCCGCGAGGGCGGCAAGACTGTAGGCGCAGGGGTTATTGTGTCTATTAACGAGTAAGCCGTGCGCTCCGAAGGAGCGCACAGCTCTACTTACTACTCACTCGGAGTAAGTAGAGAAGAGAAAGTAGAGCAGTGCCAAAGGCACAGGCGGCGGTAAATGCGCGACTATATAAGCCTTGAGTGCACGAAGTGCGGGAACCGTAACTACCGGACTTCTAAGCAGACGCGCGGCGGCGGGAAACTGGAGCTGAAGAAGTACTGCAAGTTCTGCAGGGCCCACACGCTGCACAAGGAGAAGAAGAAGTAACGAATCAGGCCTGAGGCTTGAGACATGAGACGTGAGGACTGGCATGGAAGACAGGCGGGGATGCAGGAGCAAGGGTGCTTACGCCTCACGCCACGTGTCTCAGAAGAGTAGGCCAGTAGCTCAATTGGCAGAGCACCGGATTCCAAATCCGACGGTTGGGGGTTCGAGTCCCTCCTGGCCTGCCAGTTTGCTGGTCCGGGCTACGGACAAGAGATCAAGAGATAGAGATGTTTGAGATATACAAGCGCGGGCAGGGGAAGTGGGCGCGGTACCTGGCGGCAGGCTCCGTCGGCGCACTTGCGACCTACGGCTGCTACTCGCTGTATCACTACCTGAAGGGCATCGGTCTGGGCAAGACGGTGCTGGTTGAGGTGCCGGGCGTAGACCTGAACATCGATACGCCTTTCATAGTGGCGTTTGGCCTGTTTGCGGCTCTGGCAGTGACGGTGTACATACTTCTTAACAGGCCGAAGATAGGTGATTTTCTGATAGAGACCGAGCTGGAGATGAAGAAAATCTCCTGGCCGGGCAGGTCGGAGCTGGTCGGGTCGTCAACCATCGTGATAATCACGGTAATCATACTTGCGCTTGTAATAATGGTGTTTGACTTCGGCGTACAGTGGTTCATGCGGCTGGTTTACGGGATTGGTTAGGCCAATGGCGAAGAACTGGTTTGTTCTCAGGGTGCAGAGCGGCAGGGAAGACTCGGTGAAGGAATCGCTGACCAAGCGCGTTCAGGCTCGAAAGCTCGACGACCTGGTTGGCCGCGTGATTGTGCCGACCGAAAAGGTCTCGGAGATAAAGGGGGGCAAGCGCCGTATCGCGGAACGCAAGATATATCCCGGCTACATAATGGTTGAGCTGGAAATGGAGGAGAGCGGGCGCATCCCGGAGAAGGCCTGGTTCACGATAAAGGAGACACCCGGAATTGGTGATTTTGTCGGGTCGCGCACCAAGCCTATTCCGATGAGGGAACATGAAGTAGCCAGGATGCTCGAGGCGCTGGAGGAGAAGGAGGAGGCGCCAAAAATCAAGATTGGGTTCCGCAACGGCGACAGCGTGCGGATAAAGGAGGGCCCGTTCGAGAACTTCGACGGGTATGTTGAGGAGATCAACCCGGCCAAGGGGCTGGTCAAGGTAGTTGTGACGATTTTCGGCCGCGCCACACCGATTGAGCTGGAATACTGGCAGGTGGAGGCGATTTAGCGCGAGGTGAGCCGCAATGGCAAAGCCGATTAAAACAAAGATCAAGCTGCAGGTGCCCGGCGGGCAGGCGACACCTGCGCCCCCGGTCGGCCCGGCGCTGGGCCAGCAAGGTGTGAACATCGGCGGGTTCGTCAACCAGTTTAACGACCGCACGAAGGGCCAGCAGGGAATAATACTCCCCGTGGTCATTACCGTGTACAAGGACAACACGTTTGACTTCATTGTAAAGAAGCCGCCTGCGGCAGTGCTCATAAAGATGGCGGCGGAGATTGTCAAGGGCTCGTCCGCGCCCGGCCGAGAGGCTGTGGCGACAATCACCAGAGACAAGATACGCGAGATTGCCCAGGTGAAGATGGAAGATATGAATACCAACTCGATTGAATGTGCGCAGCGGACCGTTGAGGGTTCCGCAAGGTCGATGGGCATAGAGGTAGTAGACTGAGACCCCATGGCGGTCATGGCCGTAGGGAGAGAGTGGTACAGGGATGAAAAAGAGAAGCAAGAGGTATCGCCAGGACAGGGAGAAGATTGCGGCGCTGGGCAAGGTTGGTCTTGCTCAGGCGATAGCGGTGCTCAAACAGTGCAACGGCGCCAAGTTCGATGAGACAGTCGAGTTGTGCGTCAAGCTGGGCATCGACCCGAGGAAATCCGACCAGATAGTCAGGGGGTCGTTCGCCCTGCCTCACGGGCTCGGCAAGGAGCGCAGGGTAGTGGTCTTCGCTGAAGGCGACAAGGCAGAGGAGGCCAAGGGCGCGGGAGCCTCTGAGGTGGGCAGCGCCGACCTGGCCGCCAAGATACAGGAAGGCTGGATGGATTTCGATGTCGCCATCGCCACGCCCGCCATGATGCGCCACGTGGGCAAGCTGGGAAAGATACTCGGACCCGCAGGCAAGATGCCTTCTCCGAAATCGGGCACTGTGACTGAGAAGGTCGGGGAGTCTGTAGCGGAGTTCAAGGCGGGCAAGGTCAAGTACCGCAACGACAAGGGCGGAAATCTGCACATCCCGGTGGGCAAGAAATCGTTTGAGGACAAGGCGCTTATTGAGAACATAGAGGCGCTGCTGGAGCACATAAAGGGGAGCAGGCCGCCGACGGCCAAGGGCGCTTTCATGGAGAAAGTGTATGTTTGCGCGACCATGAGCCCTTCTGTGCAGCTTGACGTGAAGTAGTGCTACCCGTGGTCATACAGGGCAGGGGCCTACGATGGGAAAGATACTCAGAGAGAGAATCGTAACCGAGCTGGCGAAGAGATACGAGGACACCAAACACTGTGTGTTTGTGGATTTCTCCGGGCTCGACGTTGAGATGATATGCCAGCTTCGCAAGCAGACGCGAAAACAGGGCATCGAGTTCTTTGTCGTGAAGAACTCGATGCTGAAGCTCGCGATGGAGAAGGTCGGGCTGCCGACAAAGGACGAGTTGTTCGTCAGGCCGACAGCGATGCTGACCGGCGGCGAGGACCCGGTCGCCGTGTGCAGGCTTATCGTGGACTGGCAGAAGAAGACCAAGACGACCGGGATAAAGGGCGGGCTTCTCGAGCGCAAGCTGCTGACACGCAGCGAGGTGATAGCACTTTCGAAGCTGCCATCGCGTGAGGTGCTGCTTTCGCAGACTCTGGCGCTCTTCCTTGCGCCGCTGCGGACCTTCGCGACTCTGCTCAACAACACGCTGGTGCAGTTCGCGAACCTGCTGCACAATCACGCAGAGAAACTTGAAAAAGAGGGGTAATCAAAGTTCAACGGGTATTTGTGGAGGTTTTTGAGATGTCGGAAGAAGCTGTTGAGAAAGCGACGGAGAAAGAGGAGAAGAGCTATTCCCCCGAGGTGGTGGAAATTCTTGACAAGATTGAGAAATTCACCGTGCTGCAGATAAAAGAGCTCAACGAGGCCTACGAGGAGCGCTTCGGCGTGACGGCGGCGGTTGCAGCGGGCCCGGTGATGCAGATGCCCGCGGCGACCGCGGACGAGGGAGAGAAGGAGGAGCAGATCGCCTTTGACGTGGTGATCGATGCGATCGGGGAGAAGAAGATTCAGGTCATCAAGGCTGTCAGGCAGGTGGTCAGTCTCGGCCTCAAGGAGGCGAAGGAGTTTGTGGATTCGATAGAAGTGGGGCCCAAGCCCATAAAGGAAGGCGTGGCGAAAGAGGAGGCGCAGAAAGTGAAGGAACTCCTCGAAGGGGCAGGTGCCACCGTCTCAGTCAAGTAGCAGCTCTGAAGTGGTGCTGGTCAGGAGCGTGTTCTCGGCGGCACAATTGGGAGAGCCCGGATGTTCGAAGAAATAAGAGTCCGTAGCAGGAACCCGGAGGTTCTCGAAATCCCTAACTTGATGCGGCTCCAGACGCAATCGTACAAGAGCTTCCTTCAGCCGGATGTTGCGCCAGGCAAACGCAAGAACAAGGGCTTGGAAGCCCTGCTGCGCGAGAGCTTTCCAATCGAGAGCTATGACAAATCGGTTTCCCTTGACTACCTGCACTATATTCTCGGGCGGCCGCGCTATTCCATAGACGAGTGCCGTGAGCTGCGCCTGACCTTCGGCTCGCCCTTCAAGATCAGGGTGCGTCTGAACATGGCGGAGAAGTCTATCGAGGAGGATGTCTACCTGGGCGAGATACCGCTAATGATAGGCGGGGGCGAGTTCGTGATTAACGGTGCCGAGCGCGTGATAGTAAGCCAGCTCCACCGCAGCCCCGGGATTGATTTCTCCGAGGAAATACGGGCGAGCGAGAAACACGTTCTCACCTGCCGCATAATACCCGAGCGCGGCTCCTGGATTGAGATGAACACCGGACGCAAGGACGAATTCACCATCCGAATCGACCAGAGCGGCAAGTTCCCGGCGACCATGTTCCTGCGTGCCCTCGGAAAGGAATACTCGGACGACGTCTCGATTGTGCGCGCCTTCTACGATACGGAGAGGGTCAGAACGTCTGCAAAGAACTTCACAAGGCGGGTGAAGGGCAAACACATCGCCACCGCCATCCGGGACCCCCAGGACAAGGAAAAGATGCTTGTGAACACCGGGGACCTTATAGACGACGAGGTGCTCAAGGTCATCGGAGAGCAAAAGGTCAAATCCGTTGAATTCATCCCGCAGATGAAGGACCCCATCATACTCACTACGCTCTCGCAGGACATCAGCAGTTCGCATGAGGAGGCTGTTCTCAAGATATACATGCGGCTGCGACCCGGCAGCCCGCCTCACAAGGAAAAGGCGGCGGAACTGTTCAGGGAGAAGTTCTTCAATCCGAACAAGTATCGTCTCGGCAAGGTGGGCCGGTTCAGGATAAACCGGAAGCTCAAGCACGGGCAGCCAGTGTCTCAGCAGACGCTGACTGCACAGGATTTCGCCAAGGCTATCGAGTACATGATGAAACTGCGCGCGGGCACGGGTGAGGCGGATGATATCGACCACCTCGGTAACCGGCAGGTGCGCACGATACAGCAGCTTGCGGGCGACGAGTTCCGCAAGGGACTCCTGAAGCTCAAGAGGACTGTCCAGGAACGCATGTCGATAATGGACCACGAGCAGCTCACGCCGCGTGCGATAATCAACTCCAAGACAGTGTCGAGTTCCATCGACTACTTCTTCGGCCGCAGTGAGCTCTCGCAGGTTGTGGACCAGACCAACCCGCTGGCTCAGCTCACGCACGAGCGCAGGCTCTCCGCGCTGGGCCCGGGCGGCCTCAACCGCAAGCGGGCCGGCTTCGAGGTGCGCGATGTGCACATCTCCCACTATGGCAGGATTTGCCCGATAGAGACTCCGGAAGGCACCAACATAGGGCTTATTTCCTCACTTGCCCTTTTCTCGAAGATCGATGAGTATGGCTTCCTCACCACGCCCTACCGCAGGGTGAAGAACGGCAAAATCCTCAAGGATGTGGTATACCTGCGCGCGGACCAGGAGCAGGACAGGGTCTTCGCACCGGCGGACACGAAACTGGAGAAGGGCACGATAGTCGGCAAGGAAATAATGAGCCGCATGAACGGGGACTTCATCTTTATGGAGCCCAAGAACGTGGAATTCATCGACGTGTCTCCCAAGCAGCTTGTGGGTGTGTCTGCTGCCCTGATACCGTTCCTCGAGCACAATGACGCCAACAGGGCCCTCATGGGCTCCAACATGCAGCGCCAGGCGGTGCCTCTCGTCACCTGCGAGCCGCCGCTTGTGGCGACCGGTGTTGAGAAAGTGGTCGCGGCGAACTCCGGCATGGTCGTTGTGGCGGAGGAATCCGGCACTGTCACTTATGCCGACGCCACCACGATAGAGATAGGCAGCAAGACCTACAACCTCAGGAAGTTCGTCGGCCTGAATGAGCGGACCTGCCTCAACCAGAAGCCCCTGGTCAAAGAGGGTGACAGGGTGAAGGCAGGACAGGTAATAGCCGACGGCGCCGCGACGAAGGCGGCTGAACTCTCGCTGGGCCGCAACGTGCTTGTCGCCTTCATGCCCTGGGACGGCTACAATTTCGAAGATGCCATACTGGTAAGCGAAAACCTGCTCAAGCGCGACTATTACACCTCGATACACATAGACGAGTTTGAAGTCGAGATAAGGGAAACGAAGCTTGGCAGGGAAGAGTTCACGCGCGAGATACCCAACGTCTCGGAGAGGGCACTCGGTAATCTCACCGAAGATGGCATAATAAGGGTCGGAACGAAGGTCGGCGCGGGTGACATTCTCGTCGGCAAGGTGGTGCCCAAGTCCAAGAGCGAGCTCTCGCCGGAAGAGAAACTGTTGCATGCCATCTTTGGCCGCGCCGGCGAGGATGTCAAGAACGACTCGCTCGAAGTGCCCAGCGGCACAGAGGGAATTGTCATCGGGGCGCAGAAGTTCTCGCGCAAGTTCCACCTGAGCGAAGAGGACAGGCAGGCTGACAAGAAGGAAACATCCCGGATTGAGAAAGCCTACAGGGCCAAGGTAATACAAGAGATTGAAGACTGCTTCAGCGAGATGGAAAAGCTGAGGGGCAGGAATTTCAGTGAGCGTCAGAAAACGAAGATACTTGATATTTCTGGCGGAATAGCACGCATCAGCACGCAGGAAATTCGAGAAGCGCTGGATATTAAGAACTTCAAGGGTCTCACGGGCAGCAAGGCGAAGAAGGCGGCTGAGATTCTTGAGGAGCACAACGACGCCATAGGGTTCTATGAGGAAGACAAGAACCGCGAGATAAGCAGGTTGCTGCGCGGCGACGAACTGCCGACCGGCGTCCTCGAACTGGTCAAAGTGTCAGTCTCCACCAAGCGCACGCTTTCGGTCGGCGATAAGATGGCCGGCAGGCACGGCAACAAGGGCGTCATTGCGAGGATTGTCCCCGAAGAGGACATGCCGTTCCTCGAAGACGGCACACCTCTTGACATTCTGCTGAATCCTCTCGGCGTCCCGAGTCGAATGAACGTGGGCCAGATTCTCGAAACTCATCTCGGCTGGGTGGCGAAAGTGTTGGGCTTTAATGCTATAACGCCGGTTTTTGACGGTGCTACTGAAGATGATGTCCAAAAATTAACGGCCGAAGCGAACGAGCTTATGAACAAACGAAAAGCACAGCTCGAAGAGGAAAAAGAAGTACCGCCGGCGGATGACTTTTTCATTAATGTTCCTAAAAACCTCAAGACGCAATTGTATGACGGCAGGACGGGTGAGCCTTTCGACCAGTGTGGAACTATCGGATACATCTATATGATGAAACTGCATCATCTTGTCGATGACAAGATTCACGCCCGTGCGACAGGGCCATATAGCCTGATTACGCAGCAGCCGTTAGGTGGTAAGGCCAGAACCGGTGGACAGAGATTCGGTGAAATGGAAGTCTGGGCTCTGGAAGGATACGGGGCCGCTTATACGCTCCAGGAGATGCTCACGGTAAAAAGCGATGACGTTGAAGGACGAACCAAAATCTAT
>DAOVDS010000371.1 GCA_030669415.1 bacterium | reverse complement strand
TGACCCGAAAGGAGGTAGAATCGGAAAGAAGCTCGAGGTCGAAAACTCGAAGTTCAAATGAAACCCGAACGAGGGTGATGGGGGATAGTATGGAAAAAGGGTGGTCGAATTTCCCCGGATGTAAAATCCGGGGCTTGACAGGCCGACACATCTGTGACGAATCGAAGGAGCCCACACAACCGTGAGACACCTGTCTAAATTGTTAAAAACTCGGCGCAAGTCGTTGGTATGTAAAGGATGCATTATACAGATGCTCACAGCCGAATTGGGAATCGGCAATGAGGAATCAGGGATGGATATGACTGGAGAGCGGGATGGGCTGTTTTCTGAGTTTTCGCTTGCGGGTGCCGGGAGGTTGGGCTAAACTTGCCAGCCGGCAGTAGCGGATACGGAGGGAAGAGTTACCATGGAGCTTGTTCACGTAGCAGCGACAGTGATAGCGGTGGGTGCCATGGCGGTTGCCTTTGGCATCATACTTGCCATCGCGGCCCAGAAGTTCGCAGTCAAGGTTGACCCGAGAATCACCCAGATTTCGGAAATCCTGCCTGGAGCCAACTGCGGCGGGTGCGGCTATCCCGGGTGTGCCGGCTATGCCGCCGCAATCGTCGTCGTCGGCGCCGAGACCAACCTCTGTGCGCCCGGCGGTGGGGAGACAACCGCTGCAATAGCGAAAATCATGGGTGTTGAGGCGTCTGCCGCCGAGCCGAAGGTTGCGGTAGTCATGTGCCGCGGGACGCTGGCGGTGGCAGGCAAGAGGTTCGACTATGACGGCATCTCCGACTGCCGCGCGGCCATACTGGTCAACACAGGCCCCAAGAGCTGCCGGTACGGGTGCATCGGGCTTGGCTCCTGCATCGAGGCGTGCCAGTTCGGCGCGCTCGTCATGACTGAAAATCGAATTGCAGTTGTTATTGAGGAGAAGTGCGTCGGCTGCGGTAAGTGTGTCGAGACGTGCCCGAAGAACATTATCGCTCTTGTACCCAAGTCCAAGCACGTCCATGTCTTCTGCAAGAACGTGGACAAGGGCGGGCGCGCGAAGAAGAGCTGCAAGGCGGCGTGCATCGCGTGCAAGAAGTGCGAGAAGGAATGCAAGTTCGATGCGATTCATGTCGTGAACAACCTCGCCGTAATCGACTACGAGAAATGCAAGGACTGCGGCAAGTGCGTGGTTGTCTGTCCGCAGGATGCGCTTGTGAATCTGCGTCCTGTCCGCAAGAAGCTCAAGAAGGGGCAGGAGAAGCCGAAGAAGGAGAAGACGCAGGAGAAGTCCGGCACGACAGCGGCGTAAGCGTTCTCAGGTTCTGAGACTCGCGCGTGCTGCAGGGCCGCGGCGCCTGACCCTTTTGAGGCGCCTTGATATTCTCTCCTTGCGGTTGGGCATGAACCTTCCCAGCATGAAGAGAATCGCGCAGAATATCGCCTGCGGCGTGGCCAGCCCGAGCTTGAGCATCTTGCGGCCTATGCGCAGCAGTTGCCGCGGCGAGTAGAAACGCAGTACCACCTGCCTGCCGATGCGCCGGAGCTCCTGGGGTGAGTACCTGTCGGAGTAGACAATTCCCATCTCACCAGGCCTTATGTGGTACTCGGGGTTTGCATCGACCACATCCTTTAGCACGGAGTACTTCTCACAGCGCAGTCGCTGCACACTGATTCCGTCGCAGCCGATTTCTCTGGCGAAGTCGGTAATCTGGAGCATCTCCTCGCGCGTCTCGCCGATGCTGCCAACAATGAAACAGGAGTGCAGGAAGAAACTGAAGTTTCTGAGGACGGAGAAGGCCTCACGCACTTCGGCGACGGTAAAGCCTTTGGATATTGCCCGCAGCGTCTTGTCGTGGCAGGACTCGACACCGATGAGGGGTACGCACATGCCGGCCCGCTCCATCAGCTTCAGGACATCGGGCCTCTTGTACATTTCAATTCGCGCGTTGAAGATGTACGTTTTGCGAATCCCGCGTGAGAGGAGCTTCTCACAAAGCTCGCCTATCCTGTCCATGTCCCATGTGAAGATGTCGTCGGTGAACCCCACGATTCTGGCTTTGATTTGGCTGAGCTCCTCCAGCAGGGAATCGGCGCTTCGCCCGGTCCATTCCCGCTTCTGCCCGAACGGGTTGGTGTTGAACGTGCAGAACTTGCATCTGAAGGGGCATCCACGCGAGCTCGCGACCAAATCGACCGGTATGCCCGAGTCGAACCCGCCGGGCGCTATAGTGTACTTGTACCTGCGAAGCGACCTGTCCGGCCACAGCCACTCGTCAACGGGGTGAAGTGGCGCATTCGGGTTGTGAACGACTGTCCCGTCTTTTCGGTACGAAACCCGGGGCACATCTTCGGGGCTGCCTTTCGTCAGTATTTGGCGCACTGTTTCTTCACCATCACCGCGCACCACCACATCGAGATTGGGGCAGGAGTCGAACATCGACTCGACTTCCTGCGTCGCGTACCGACCTCCGGCTATCGTAAGGACATGACGGGGCAGGGAGTCTATGAGCTTCTGGTGCACCTCCTTCTCTGAGCGCCAGTTGACGGAGAGGAGCACCAAATCGGTATCGCGCCTGAGGAAACTCGACACCGGCCTGGACTCGAACCGCATATCCACCACCGTCAGGCTCCGGACAAGCGGCTTTATCGCGGCCCCGATGTGCTCAAGCCCCACAGGAGGAAGGAAATTAGTGTGTATCTTCTCCCGCAGGTAAGGGTAGACAAGCAAAGCGTGGCGGTACTCAGCCATAATCTCCTGCACTTTCCACGCAGCAGTATATCCCTGCCGAGACTATCCCGCAAGGACTTACTTTTATCTGAAATGCCATATCTGATTGGCGGTATGGATTGACGGTTAAACACATCATCTTTTTATATGACTTGCCTACTCACCACCCCAGAAGCTCTTTGAGAAGCATGTCAGCGGCTTTAGCAGAACACAAGAAGGATATGATACAGAGTTATTGATCTGCTGACCGTGGGACGACGATGTTTGGAATAACAACAGTGACTCCAACCGGCTGTCTCTCTTGCGCGCGATAAGTTGCCGTCAGGACATATTTTAAGCGACTCCGCATCTTGCTCGAACTTCTTCTGTAGCTTGTGTGCCCATTTCTCCGGACTATCGGACTGCACATAACCCAGCATCCCAGCTTCATTTCTATCGTGCGCATAATCACCGCGAAGAAACTTCCCAAGCCCCTCATTTCCGCAGTATTTGCCAACCGGATGGCTACTCGCTGAAAGTCTTTTAGCTTCAAAAAAGTAATGAGGACGCTGCCCATGCCGGGTTCGGATAAACTCAATGTCAAGAATTTGACGGTGTGTGCCCAAGACTCCTGCGACATTCACACGTGGATCCTCACGTACA
>DAOVDS010000079.1 GCA_030669415.1 bacterium | reverse complement strand
CCTGTTGTGTTGTACGTCACGGAGTGCGGGCCGTGGGTGGAGGTGGTTGCGGGTGACGCGCCTGAGCCGAAGTCCCACGACCATGATGTAATAACGCCGGTTGAGCCATCGGCAAATGTAACATCAAGCGGCACGTCGCCGCTGGTGGGGTCGGCTGTGAAGTCGGCAACAGGCGGGGGCGGCACGGAGGTGAAAGCCCACAGGTCGCCCTTGGTGGTGCCGAAGGAGTTAACGCTGTCGATGCGCCAGTAGTAATCGGTGCTGTATGAGAGTCCGCCCGGGTCGTAACTGAGCCCTGTCTGAGCGCCCATGAACTCGGCGCTTGCCGTAGTCGCGTTGGCGACGTTAGTGGCATTGGTTCCGAAGTACACATCATAAGAAGTCGCGCCGGTGGCCGCGCTCCACAACAGCAGCTTGTCAACGGCCACATTGATGGAGCCGCTTGCCGGGTCAGCGCCGGTAACTTTATCTGGAGGCGCAACCGGGGCATCTTCTGTGGTGAATTGCCAGGTTTCACCCTTAGTGTCGCTAACGGCATTGCAGGAATCAACTCGCCAGTAGTAAGTTGTGGAATAGCTCAAGACGCCGGGGTCAAAGGTCAAAGACGCTTGAGGGCCTTTGAACTCAGGGCTTGCGGCGGTTGCGCTTGTCACGGCGGATTCGACAGTGCCGAAATAAACCTCGTAGAACTCGGCGCGGGCGGCGTGGTTCCAACTGAGGTTCTGTGTGACAGGGACGCCATTGACGCCATGTGCCGGAGAAGGGTTGGCAACCTGAGCGGGCGAGACAGGCGGTTGTGGTTGTTCGTCTTCATCTTGCTGCAGGGCAACGAGGATAGCGTAAATCGGCCCGCCACACGAGCAGAGCATGACAGGTGAAAGCAGCAATGCTGTTAGCAAGAGCGCCAATGTGAGTCGCATGTTACACTCCCGGTTTTACAGAATAAAGAACACAGAATAACAGAAGACAGAATATTTAGCCGGCGGACTTGTCCGCCGGGAGAAGCAGCGCAAACCCGAGAACAACAGCAAATATAGCTAAAGACCTCATGGAGAACCTCTCAGAGACCCGGCGTACACTGCAAGTTTAACCAGCCGCCCGGCGCGTTGTCAAAGCAAAAACGCGCGTGCAATTTTGTGGCGGCGCTCAGTTCCGGGGTTTTCCGGCTAATTTGGGCTTTTTTCCACGGTATCGCTTGACAGCACCGTGGGGCATACTATATTGCATTGTCTTTTTGGTGTTGGTAAACGAGAGCCGTGCTCAAGAACCTTAGAACACTGAAAAGCTATTTCCTGGCCGAGAAGCGCCATTACATCCTCGGCATTCTCGCGCTCATCGTCTGCGATGCGCTCCAGCTCGTGGTTCCCAAGATAATGGGGAAGGCATACAACGACCTGGCTCTCGGGACCATGACCGGCACGCGCCTGCTAATCTACGGCGGCTACATCCTCGCCCTCGCCGCCGGCGTGGGATTTATGCGCTACGCGTGGCGCATGCAGATAGTCGCTACGGCACACCGCATCGAGATGAAGGTGCGCAACAAGCTTTTCAGGCACCTGCAGCACCTCTCTCCCAACTACTACAGCAAGGCGAAGACCGGCGACCTCATGGCCCATGCAACGAACGACATGCGCCAGGTCCGCGAGGCGTGCGGGTTCGGAGCGATAATCCTGGTGGACATGCTCTTTGTCGGAATCACTACCCTGACACTCATGCTTTTCATACATGTGCGCCTGACGCTCTATGCGCTTGTCCCGCTGCTCTTTATCTCGCTGGTGGTGGCGAGGTTCGACAGGTCTCTGAGGGCGAGCTTCAAGCGGGTGCAGGAATCTTTCTCCGACATGACTGAGAGGACGCGGGAGAACTTTTCAGGAATCCGCGTCGTGAAGGCCTACGTGCAGGAGGAGGCCGAGGTCGAGAAATTCCGCCTCGCTGTCCGGGACTACTTCGACAGGAATATGCAGGTTATTCGCATCTACCGGGTATTCGACCCGCTGCTCGGTATCTGCGCCAGCAGCGCCATCGCAATCACGCTGTACTTCGGCGGAATCGAGACTATCCTCGCGGAAATCTCCATCGGCTCTTTTATCGAGTTCTGGTGGTATCTGATGCACCTGAGCTGGCCGATGATAGCGATAGGAATGGTAATTCCCTTCCTGCAGCGCGCCGAGGTGTCGATGGGGCGGATAAATACCATACTGAACACCGAGCCCGAGATAAGCGATACACCCGGCGCAGTCGAGAAGAAGCCTATTACAGGCAAGATCGAGTTCAGGGATTTCACCTACACCTACCCCGAGACTGACCGCCCCGTCCTGCGCGGCATAAATCTCACGATAGAGCCGGGCACAACCCTCGCGGCGGTGGGCAGGATAGGCTCCGGCAAGAGCACGCTGGCGAACTTCATCTCGCGCATGCTCGAGCCTGAACCGGGCCAGGTGTTCATTGATGACACAGACATAAGGAACCTCAAGCTCGGCAGCCTGCGCACCCAGGTCGCTTTTGTCCCGCAGAACACTTTTCTCTTTGCAGCCTCGGTGAGAGAGAACATCGCCTTCTCCGATACCGGCATGGACTTCGCCAAAGTGCAGAAAGCAGCCAGGATAGCCCAGATACACGAGCAGGTCATGACTTTCCCCGACAAGTACGACACGATAGTCGGGGAGCGCGGCGTCATGCTCTCAGGCGGCGAGAAGCAGCGCGTCGCCATCGCACGCGCAATCGCCGCAGACCCCAGGATTCTCGTCCTCGACGACTGCCTGTCGGCGGTGGACACAAACACTGAGGAGGAGATTCTCAAAGGCATGAAGGAGGTGCTTGCTGACCGCACCGCCGTCATCATAAGCCACAGGATATCGAGCATTCAGGATGCAGACCACATCGTCGTGCTGGATGAGGGCAGGATTGTTGAGCGAGGCACTCACTCTGAACTGCTGGCAATGGACGGGGTCTACGCCGAGATTCACCGTAAGCAGCAGCTTGAGCAGGAAATCAAGGAAGCGGGACGCGAGGTGGATTAGACGTGAACGGCGAATTCCACGAAGAAGAGGTACTTGGCAAGGCTATTGACCTGCCGCTGGTCAAGAGGCTGCTCAGGTACGCACGCCCGTACTGGCTGCTGGCGACGCTCACAGTGTGCCTCGTTCTTCTGATAACAGTCGTCACACTTGCGCTGCCGCTCGTTTACCGGACGGCGGTCAACAGGTACATCGTTACGACCTACAAGTCTATCGACCTGCCCAAGCTCAGCGCCGAGACGCGCGCACTGCTCGAGGAGACCGAGCCCTCCAAGCTCCTCGTCACCACGGAGAACCAGAGGCTGATTTCCGACGCCGACTTCAAGGGCCTCGAACCCGCTCTCAGCACCAGACTTGTGCGCGAAGAGGCCTTTGGGAAACCCTACCTCGTTTTCCGGCTGGAAGACTACAGTGCAGAGAAGCAGCCCGAGGTGATGGCGATTGTCCGTCCAAGGCCGGACGTTTTCAGCAAGGCGCAGGATTTCTACTATGTGCTCTACGAAGACTTCTCAAAACACAAGAAGCTCACCAGGGACGAACTCCGGGTACTGCGCGAAAACGATATCAAGGGAATCAAGATACTCGTGGCCGTCTTTCTCGGGCTGCTTCTGGCCAACTTCATCCTCACTTTCGCACAGTTCCACCTGAGCCAGTACATAGGCCAGAGCATCATAATGGACATCCGCATGCAGCTTTTCAAGCATGTGGAAACTCTCTCGCTCAGATTCTTCGATTCCAATCCCGTTGGCAGGCTCGTAACCCGTATCACCAACGATATTGAAGTCCTGAACCAGGCCTTCATCAACATCATGATAAACCTCTTCAGGGATATCTTCCTGCTCGCAGGCATCGTGGTCATGCTGCTGCTTCTCAACTGGGAGCTTGCGCTCGTGACCTTCTGCATACTGCCTTTCCTGGTGTGGATAACATTCTTCTTTCGCAAGAAGGTGCGCGAGGCGTTTCGTGAGGTCCGTGTGCGCATAGCCCGCATAAACGCCGCAATAGCCGAGCACATCGCCGGGATGAGCGTGGTCCAGCTCTTCCACCGCGAGGATGCAACATACGACCACTTCAATGAGCTCAACAAGGCCAACTACCTCGCCAACCTGCGCCAGATATTCATCTTTGCCATTTTCCGGCCGACTATAGATGTGTTCTCCTCGCTCGCAATCGCGTTGCTGATATGGTACGGGGGCGGCCAGGTCATTCAGGGCAAGCTCAGCCTCGGCGACCTCTGGGCCTTCTTCTTCTACGTCAGGATGTTCTTCCAGCCGATAAACCAGCTCAGCCAGAAGTACAACCAGCTTCAGCAGGCAATGGCCTCGAGCGAGCGCATCTTCATGCTCCTCGACAAGACAGACCGGATACAAGACCCGAAAAAACCGGCAGCGCTTGAGGACATCCGCGGCGAGATAGAGTTCAGGAATGTGTGGTTCGCATACAAGGACGAAGATGTACTCAGAGACGTCTCCTTCAAAGTCAAACCCGGCGAGAAGGTGGCTCTTGTCGGGCCCACCGGCGCCGGCAAGTCCTCGATAATAAGCCTGCTGAGCCGCTTCTACGATGTTCGCAAAGGCAAGATCCTGGTGGATGGGGTGGACATAAGGGATGTGGCGAAAAGCGACCTGCGCTCCAAGATTGCCGTGGTGATGCAGGATGTCTTCATCTTCTCCGGGGACATAAAGTCCAACATCCGCCTCAACACATGGAGTATCAATGACGACGCAGTTACGGCCGCGGCCCGCTATGCAAAAGCTGACGCGTTTATCCAGCGCCTGCCGGACAGGTACGACCACGAGCTCCACGAGCGCGGGGCGACTCTGTCGGCGGGTGAGCGCCAGCTCCTCTCCTTCGCCCGGGCGGTCGCCTTCGACCCCAGGATATTCGTCCTCGACGAGGCGACCGCGAACATCGACACGGAGACCGAGGTCCTGATACAGCAGGCCATTGACAACCTCATGAAGGACCGCACCGCAATTGTTATCGCGCACCGGCTCTCCACCGTGCGCAACGTGGACAGGATTCTCGTACTCAACCGCGGCGAGATTGTCGAGGAAGGCTCGCACCAGGAGCTTCTGCGCAGGCGCGGCATCTACTACAAGCTCTACCAGCTACAGTACAAAGACCAGGCGCAGAGCAACTGATGATTGAGCGTCACAGGCTCCCGGCAGGTGCACCTACTTGTTCTCACCATAAGGTATATCCGGCGCCAAGATTTCATAACCACCCCGGCAACCTTGACAAGCTTGTATTGCCTGTAGCACATCAGAAACAGGAACCATCGGACTCACATGGATGAAAACTTTCTTGCGCCTCAACTGGTTGTCTGCAACTTCCCATATCAGCTTGGGCACAGAATCCCAGTTGTCTGTCTTGCGATACCCTTTCTTCTCCTCTTCTGGGTCAATAATGACCGTGCCGTTCTCCTGAATGGGCACTGTCGGTCTCCATTTGCTGACCACAATAGAAAGCCTGCCATCTTCGGAAAGTGTGTGTCTGCCACTCGATTTCTCGACCCAATACACTCCAAGGCTGACTTCTATAGGCAAATAGCGGAAACGCACAAGGTATAAGAGCGCATAGGGGCGGTAGTTCACAGGTAGTATTGCATCACCACTCTCGAGGTACACATCCTGTGAGCCACAGTATTCTACGGGCTCCATTATCTCTTTCCATCTAACGTTTCTTTCTGTCTTGAAAACTACCCGCCAGTTGGGATACCTTAGCTGACAACCTTCTGCAAAGAGTCCGGCAGATTTGGCCTTTTCACAAAGCAGTCCCGGCAGACTGTCATGGGAAACCTCTTTCCCGTCCAGCTTGAATGATACGTGTCCGTCTTCGCATCTGGTGACTTTGACAATGACAATCTTGGGAGCATACTTGTGCCTTTCGAGGTCAACTTCGGG
The DNA here is from genome assembly GCA_030669415.1 of bacterium. Classification (GTDB taxonomy): domain Bacteria; phylum Planctomycetota; class SKW154; order SKW154; family DAOVDS01; genus DAOVDS01. The sequence goes on along the minus strand of DAOVDS010000079.1, from coordinate 8,749 downwards.
GGGCAGTGACACAATGTAGCCGGCGCAGAATGCCGTCACCAGCAGAACTGCCGTCACAGATTTCTTGCCAATCATCATCCCACCCTCAGATTATGTCCTTGTGCATGACCTCCTGACCAATTATACACCGTCAATGGAGTAATATGCCAGTAACACAGAGGCAACCCTAAGTATTAGTCGGCCTTTTAACGTACCGAGCAAGCAATCCCATCCACACATATGAAATTGCCTTGCGCTGTGGGGAGACGGGTAATATAATGCCGCCGGATAAGCCAACCGCGCTGGGAGGGGAGAAATGCGCATAATCGCTTTTATGAACCAGAAAGGCGGGGTCGGGAAGACAACAACGGCAGTCAACCTGGGCGCCTGCCTGGCCAAGATTGGGCGCAAAGTCCTGCTTATCGACATCGACCCGCAGGCGAACTCGAGCATCCATCTCGGGATAGACATCTACAAGACCAAAAAGAGCATCTACAACGTCCTTGTAAGCGACTGCCCCGTACCTGAGGCGATAAGGCCGACCGGGCGCAAGAACCTCGATATCATACCTTCGAACATCGACCTGTCAGGCGCCGAGGTCGAGCTGGCAAGCGCGGTTGGGCGGGAGACAATCCTGCGCGACGCCCTGCTCGAACACGTGCGCGAAGGTGTCAGGTACGACTACGTGCTGATTGACTGCCCGCCGTCACTGGGGCTTCTCTCGCTCAACGCCCTGACCACCGCAAGCGAGGTCTTCATACCGGTTCAGACGCAGTTCTTCGCTCTGCAGGGAATGGGCAAGCTTCTGGATGTGGTCAATCTCATCAAGCGGCGCCTGAACCCGAGCCTGTACCTGAGCGGGATAATTCTGACAATGTATGACAAGCGCACCAACCTCGCCCACGAGGTGGTCGAAGATGTGAGAAAGTACTTCAAGGAGAAGGTCTTTGCCACGGTGATTAGGAATAACGTGCGCATAGCGGAGGCGCCGAGCCACGGGAAGACCATCATCGAGTATGATTTGAACTCCCCGGGCGCCAAAGACTACATGGCGCTTGCCCGCGAAGTGGCGGGCGAGGAACCCGCGACGGAGCCCATGGTCTGGCCGCCGCCGGGCTTCGAAGAGGAGGCCAGACGTGCCGAGGCGAAGCTGCGTGAACTGATACAGAAGGAGCGCGAACAGGCGCCCGGCCCGCCCGAGGGATTGGCGCAGGTGGGTCTCGAAACTGTGGATGGGGCCCAGTTGGAGCAGGCGCCAGCCCAGCCCGAACCCTCTGACGAACCCGAAATGGAACCACCGGGCGAGGACAACGCGTCATTTACGCAGACCGGGGCGCAGGAAGAAATCCACCAGATGCAGGAGATGGTCGAGCTCGCTTCGGGCCAAGGATACATGAAGCCTGCCGAAGAACCCGCAGTAGAGCAGCCCCCGGAACTGCCGTGCCCGCCCGCCGAACAGACCGGCTCGCACCTGCCGTCGCCGGTCTACGAAGACATTACAGGAATAGAAACCACCCGGGACGGGCCAGCGCAGGACGGCGGACCCGAGGCCCCGGGTTAAGCTGCCTTCCTGCGGGCCTTGATAACGTCGGTCCCCGCCACCAGGTCGTGCCAGGTCCGGTTCCTGGGTTCCCACGCAGCCCACAGGAATCCGATGAAGAAGGCGAAGGCGCTTACCCAGTACATCGCGTAGCGCGCAAGCGAGCGCAGGAGCGAGGGCGGCTTGCGGTCCGGTCCCACAATCTTTATCCCAACCGCCTTCTTGCCCAGAGTCGCACCCGCAAAAGCCCACATCCCCACCATATAGAACGACCACATCCCGAGAATCAGCAGGAATGTCACCGCCACGTAAAGCTCGCCACCCGACTCCTGCACCAGAACGGCGGCGAATATCATCACAATAATGTAGATAACGAAGAACACAAGAATGTCTATAAACAGCGCACCAAGTCGCTCGCCGAAAGTGGCCTGCCTCACAAACGCCTTGTCCTGATTGTACAGCAGATTGAAACACGCGGCGCATACCTTCTTGCGACCAACCCGGATGACGCACAGGTGGCACATGAAGTTCCCGCAGCGCGAGCATACCTCAACCGCCTCATTGCCGGGATGAACCGCACACCGGTTGGTCTCCTGCGCCTCGGCGGACACGGGCGTCTCAAGCACCGGTGCGCCCCCGCCGGTACCCGTACCGGAGCTGAACCGCCGGCAAATCGGGCACAGCGGCTCCTCATCCACAAGCGCCTCGAAGACAGTACCGCATTTATTGCAGCGCACCTCCATCGGTCTCTCCAACCAGTCACGCAGAATCAGCGCAAGAGAATATCAGAGCGTGCCCGCGCAATCAAGCGCTTTCCGAAGAGGGAGGCTGGGCGCCCAGCAGGATTGCGGTGACGTTGCGTACCAGCTTCTCATCACTGCTGAATTCCATGGGCGGCAGGTCCAGCTTGCTCCTCATGCGCCGCCCCAGCCGCGTGAAAATCTCCATCCTGTGCGAGAACTCTATCTCCTCCGCCCGAAGGCACGCCTCTATCATCGCTTCCTTCTCCGGCGTCGTCACCATGCGCTTGATCTTCTCCCTCAGGCGGAAATCCTCGAGAAGCGTCGAGTACTTGTCCCCCTCGGCGATAATCCTGCCCGGAGCGGGGAAGCTGCGCTCGCGCACCACCACCGTCCCTGCCACCATGTCGCCGAGCCTGCGGTTAAGCGGGTGGAAGAAGGCCACCAGAGCGCCCACGTGCAGTATCATGAAAGGCGGGGCAAGCATGGTCAGAAGGGGCAGCGAGTCCAGGAACCTCATGATGTTGCGCAGGAAGGAGTTGTAGAAGGTTATCTTGACGCCGGTGTCCTGGATGACCCGGATTTTCATAATGCGCTTGCCGGGGGTCGAGCCGCCGGTCTTGAGTTCGAAAAAGACGAAGTACCCCTGGTTTATGAGGAAGAAAGCGACAACCACAAGCGCCATCGCCAGGTACTGCGAGACGATGCCAAACACCGAGATTGCCCACGCCGCGACAAAGAACGCGATAAGCATAAACATGAAGTCAATCAGCCACGCCACGAACCTGGTGGTCAGGCCCGCAATCTCGAAATCAAGCTGCACGTTCTCAGGTGTGACCACCGTGTGCTTCACTCGGGAGCCCCCCCGGAAATGTGTTGCGCCGCGCCCGGCTGCGTGCTATAAACCATCCGGCACAATCCGAGGCGCCACATGGACCTGAACGAGTTTATTGCAGAGAACCGCCAGCAGTGGCGGAAGTTCGAGAAGATGCTCGAAGCCACTGAAAGCTCCGGCCTCCCCGGCCTGAGCCACAGGCAGCTCAAGGAATTCGGCCTACTGTACCGCAAGGTCTCCTCCGACCTGGTCCACGTGCGCTCCGTGACTTCCAACGCCGAGCTCACCGAGTACCTCAACAACCTGGTTTCCCGCGGCTATGCCAAAGTCTACTCCGGGCGCAGGTTTCACCTCGGCGGACTCGTCAAGTTCTTCATGCTGAGCTTCCCGCGTGAGTTCCGCGCCCGCTTCCGGTACTTTCTCCTCTCCGCTGCGGCGCTCTTCGCGGGCATTGCCCTGGGCTTCCTCGCAGTCACCTTCGACCAGGAAAGCCGCTACTACCTGATGCTGCCCGACCACATGTATACGCCCGCCTCTGAACACGCCAGGGAAGCGCTCGAAGCCGAAGACCGCGGCGGGCGCGTCGGCTCGGCAGACCACGCATCCGCATTCTCGGCCATGCTTTTCACAAACAACATCCAGGTCGGCCTTCTCGCATTCGCCTCCGGCATAACGCTGGGCATCGGGACAGTTCTCGTGCTTGTTTTCAACGGGGTGTTCCTGGGTGCCGTCGCCGCCAGCTACCAGCAGGATGGGTCTGCCCTGTTTTTCTACTCGTGGGTTCTCCCGCACGGCATTCTGGAGCTCACCTCCATAGTAATAACGGGGGCTGCGGGGCTCCTGCTCGGACGCGCACTTCTCTGGCCGGGAGAGTACTCCACGACAGACTCTCTGCGAATCCGCGGGCGCTCCGCGCTCATACTGATGCTGGGCACCATCCCGCTCTTCATCATAGCCGGCCTTATCGAAGGGTCTCTGAGCCAAATCAACCCCCCTACAATTCCCTACTGGTTCAAGCTCGCCGTCGCCGCGGCAACCGGCATCCTGCTTGTTCTCTACCTCGGCTTCGCCGGGCGCAGCGCCCGGAATTCCAAAATCCAAAGCTCAAATGTCAAATAAATGCCAAAGCTCAAATGTTCAAGAGCGCCTTCTACTCGTCAAGGCAATTGAAGAGAATATCAACGTTAATTCCTGAGTCTCCTGCCACAACTTCCTGCACGCTTCCTTGTACTTCGGCTCCGCTTTCGCAACCATTCTCAGCCAGTGCTTTGTTTCCTTCGCCTCTTTCCTGCAAAGGCCTATCTTATAAAGGAAGTCTTTCTTGGTTACCGCTCCATCTGCCTCCATGTAGTTGGCACCTATGCTTGTCGCTGATCTTACCACTTGGCCAATGAGGAGATTATTAACCACATTCTTCTGAAGTTTCTTAACGAACTCAATGACATCCTCACCAAACTTGGCTGTTCTCTCTTCCAGGTCGTATTTTTTGTCATTCGGATTTTGGATTTCATTTGTCATTTGAGCTTTGGCCTTTGACATTAAGTTTCAAATCATCTGCCGGGCCTTCACCTGCAGATACTGGTTGACCGCCGCAACCGTGAGCTCACGGGGCATTGAATCCACCACTAACGCACCCCTGTTGCGCAGTATCCCGTGGATTCTGGCACGCTCGCTGAGCACCTCGCCCGCCACGTACCGGTCGAAAGCATCTTCAGCCCTTCGCGGCTCCTGCGCAGCCAGGGCGGAGATGCGCTCGTCACGCACGGTAACGCACAGGACCAGGTGTCTGCGTCTCAGGAGCGGCATGAAGCGGAGCAGTTCCTCGCCGTCGCGGCTGTCAAAGAAGTCGGTAAAAATCACCACGAGCGAGCGCCTCTTCTGCCTTGCGGCAAGAGTGCGAAGAGCCTCGGTGTACTCGACCGCGCAGCGCTCCGGCTCGAGCGCATACAGCGCGTCAACGAGTGCGGACATCATCCCGCTTCCCTTGAGCGGCGGGTGGTACAGTCGCACCCTGTCGCTGAAAACCATCAGTCCCACGTTGTCATCAAACCTCTTCGCGACGTGCGCAAGCATGAGCGTGGCGTTCACCGCGTAGTCGAGCTTGGTCAGCTTGCCCGCCCGGTAGGCCATGTACCGCGAGGTGTCAAGGCATATGAATATGTTCTGGCTGCGCTCAATCTGGTACTCCTGCGTTATGGGCCTTCGCTTCTTGGCGGTCGCCTTCCAGTTGACGTGCCGGAAGTCATCGTCCGGGAGGTACTCGCGCAGCTTCTCGAACTCCGTGCCTGACCCGACCTTCCTGACCTGGCGGAACCCTATCTGCGAGAGGTGGCTCCTTCGTGTCATCAGGTCGTAGCGACCGACACCTAACAGGTTGGGATAGACTTTCACATAGCGCCCCTCGTCAAAGGCGTAATCGCGCTCCGCAAGCCCCAGTATGCCGCGCAGGCGCAGGTTCACCGGCCCCATGTCATAGAAGCCCCGCTGCCTCGCAAAGACCTTGAACTCGATGCGCTCGCCGGCGTAGGGGTCGATGGCCACGGGCCTTGTAGCAGAATCCTCGCGCGAGGAGCGGGAATCCAGGTAGCCCACCACGAGCTCTTCAGGCACACCCTGGCGCATGACACCCCGGACCATACGGGTAGTGAAGTTACTCAGCACCAGCTCGCACGGGTTTTCCTCGCCCAGCGAGAGCTTGCGGGGAAGCCGGCGCTCAACAGCTATCTTCTCCGGCGAAGGCACCGTGCACCCGTCCCAGAACAGCAGAATCACAAGAACGATGTTGTATGCAAGCACCACAAGACCGACACCCGGCAGCACAGGCACAAGCAGCAGCGCCACGGCGCCGAGCCCGGCAAGCTTAAGGAACGAGATTGAGGGGACGAGCCTACCTCGGTACATCAATCCTCCTTAAAATGTCGCGAAGCACATCGTCGGTGCTTGTGCCCTCAACCTCCACCTCCGGCTGCAGGATTATCCTGTGGCGAAGCGCGGGAAGAGCCGTCTCCTTTATGTCGTCCGGCGTCATGAAGTCCCTGCCCGCCAGCGCGGCAAGCGCCTTCGAGGCGGCCAGCAGGTGAATCCCCGCCCTCGGGCTGGCGCCCAGAAGAATTGATGATGAATCGCGCGTCGCCCGGATGACCTCCCTGACATAGCGCAGGACATCATCTTCCACCCTGACGCTCTCAATCGCCTTGCGGCCCAGGTCGATATCTTCAGGGCCAAGAATCGCCTGCACCTGCTGGGCCTCAAGATCATCGGCGGCGAACGTGCGGTTGAAGCGCCCCAGTATCTCATCCTCCTCCTCAGGGGATGGGTAGTCCACCAGAATCTTCAGGAGAAAGCGGTCGCGCTGCGCCTCCGGCAACTGGTAGGTGCCTTCGTACTCGATGGGGTTCTGCGTCGCGAAGACGGTGAAGTTCTCCGACACCACGCGGCGTATGCCGTCAACCGTGACGGACTGCTCCTGCATGACCTCCAGCAGCGCCGCCTGCGTCTTCGCAGGTGTGCGGTTCACCTCGTCCGCGAGCAGGATGTCCGTGAATATCGGACCCTCGCGGAACTGGAACTCGCTCGTCTTCATGTCGAAGACGTTGGTGCCTATGATATCCGAGGGCATGAGGTCCGGGGTGAACTGAATGCGCTTGAAGCGCACGTTGAACACCCTCGAGAGCGCCCGCACCATGAGCGTCTTGGCCACGCCCGGCGCGCCTTCGAGGAGGGCGTGCCCCCCGCAGAAAAGCGTCACAAGCATGTAGCGCACCGCCTTGTCCTGGCCAACAATGATTTTCTTCAGCTCGGAGCGCGTTCTCTCCACGCTCTCACGCAACTTATCGAGTCCTTCTGCCGGCATCTAAAAACTCCTTCTCAAATCCCGCTATCAACCTGATGAAGATTAAGACCTCCGCGTCGCCGGACCCCACGCCGGCCGCCTTGAGCCGCGCCGTTATGGTCCGGAAGCGTGAGGCTGCCTTCTCGTTTTTTCCCTGGAGAACTTCATAAATCCGCTTCGGCTCGCTGCTGCGGGCAAGACCGGCCCAGAGCGCCGTTCTCTCCCTGAAGAGCTCATACGCGGAGCGCATCACGCTTGTGTGAAGCCGCGCCCGGCGGTAGATGAGGGAGAAGGCTCTCACGTATTCGGCCGAGCCCCGCTCGGTCGCGCCCTCGAGGCGCCGCGGCCTGCCCAGACGTGAACGGGAGCGCCAGATAAACAACGCGAAAACCGCAATCACCTGAAACAGCACGAAATGCAGCCCCCGCTCCCGCATGTACGAGACTATCGTCCGGGGGTCCGTGAACCCGTGGTGATACTCGTCGAAGTACACTCTCCCATCACCGTGCAGGCCGGCCAGGCGCACGGCGAGCGTGAGGTTCGACAGCTCCATAATGCCCTTGTTGGTCAGCACGAACGGGTCGCTCAGCACCACCACCGTGCCTTTGCCCAGCTTGCGCACAGCCATCTGCACCAGCGGCCCATCCTCCCCTTCGCCGGGGATGGCGAACAGCTCCACCCACGCGGGCCCGTCAAACACCAGGGCGCTGTCGCGCCTCGTCTTCAGCCTGCCCAGGGACCGCGTGAGGGGCGACACCTGCGTCCTGAGCGCATCCCGCGTCCTTCCCGGCGAGCCTGACTGCAACTCTACACCAAGGCGCTCATGGAGCTCGGTGTTCTCGCTGGCGGCAAGCACAAGCGAGTTGCCTTCCCGGACCCACGTCTCTATGGCGTCAAGCTCCTGGCTCAAGAAAATGTCATAGTCGGGAAGTGTTCCGCCCATCATGGTGCGTAGCGCGACCCGCCTCGGCTCGATTACGAATAGCATTCCTTTTTCTTCAAGCATGAGAAGCTCGCGCTTGAGGCGCACAGGCGCAAGGCCGGCATCCTCGTAAAAGAGGAAGAGCCGCCGCGTGCCGACCCTGTCGCTGCGGTAGCTCGAGTAGGCGCAGTGCTTCTCACCCCGCACGACACGCCGCCCGAGCGCGTACCACCCGCAGCCGACAAACACCAGCCCGGAGACTATCAGCAGTATTGTTGGTACGACTCTCATTCCTGCCCCGCATCTTTACTGTCAGAAGTCGCCTTGCGAAGAAGCTCGGCTACCTCCTTGTGCCCTTTTTCTACAGCATAATCCAGCGGAGTCTTACCCTTATTATCTTTGAGGTCTATGGCAGCCCCCTTGGTGATAAACAGTTCCGCCACATCCTTCTTTCCTTGTTCTGTTGCATAATGCAGTGGTGTTTGACCTTTGTTATCTATTGCGTCTATTACCGCTCCCTTGGAGATGAGAAATTCGATTACTTCCTTCTGCGAATGACCTGCCGCCCAGTGCAGCGGCGTATGGTCTTGGAAATCTTTTGTGTTGACATCGGCTCCTTTGGTAATCAGCAGCTCTACTACTTCCTTGTGGCCGTGTGAGGCTGCCCAGTGTATAGGCATTCCAATGCCTCTAAAGCCGTGGCTTGACTCCCGGTAGATATCAGCGCCATTTGCGATTAGAAGGTCGGCAATTTCTTTGTGGCCTGCGGCAGCGGCAAAATGAAGCGGTGTTCCAGGTGTAAATGTTATGCTACCTGCCGACATTGCATTCACATCCGCGCCGTTGGCGATAAGCAGTGCTGCAATCTGCTTGTGGCCGCAAGACGCAGCAACGTGAAGAG
>DAOVDS010000236.1 GCA_030669415.1 bacterium | reverse complement strand
TCAAGGAAGCGGACAAGGAGCTCAACAGCCTGCTGTCACCGGAGCAGGGCAAGGCAATCGAAAACTACGATGGAGACGTTCTGCGGCCCCAGAAAGACGGGCCGCAGGCGAAAGGCTCGCGCCTGGCGCAGGCGGCGAAGCTCCTTGACAGGGTCGTAAGGCTCAACCCGGAGCAGCTCGAGCAGGCCAAGGAGAAACTTTTCCAGCAGTTCCTGGGCAAGCTGACAAGAGACCGCAACGTGCCACGGCAGCACATTCAGTCTGTGCGAAGGAAGCTTGACGAAATCATAAACAAGGCGCGCAAGATGGATGAGCTCGAATACATGCTCTGGCGTGAGGAGTTCGCCAAGCAGCTTCTTGAGCTTGGCAACCCGCCGAAGCGTACTGGGAGACGCGCCGACAGAAGGCAGAAGGGACCGGAGCTCTCCAAGGCTGCGACCGTGCTTCTTGACGAGGGCATGCTGAAAGCGCTTGAGAGCAGGATAGAGGCGCTCAAGGAAGCCGGGGAAAAAGAACCGGCCGGGCCGGAAAAGGAAGAGTCGAAAGACCCGTCCGAAGAATGACGCGACAGGTGCGGATGTGATACCTCTCACATCTGCCTGTTTGGCCGCTGGAGTTACTGGAAGCCGTGCTCTGTTAGGAAGTCTATTGAGATATTGGACTGGCCCTTCGCTCCGGCGCCGAGCAGCTTGCGCACCCACTTGCCGAGCATGTCGACCTCGATATTCAGGCGCGCACCACGCTTCTTGTCACCGAGTGTCGTAACCTCGAGCGTGTGCGGCACTATCGCCACGGAGAACTTCCCGCGGCCCACTGAGGTCAGGGTCAGGCTCACGCCTTCAAGCGCGACCGAGCCCTTCTCAATCATGTAGTCAGTCAGGTCAGGCTCGCACTCAATCGTGAGGATGGTCGAGCTGGCCAGCTTCTTGATGGATTTAAGCGTGCTTGTTCCATCCACGTGCCCGGCGACGAAGTGGCCGCCAAGCCGGTCGCCGACCCGGAGAGCTCGCTCCGCGTTGACAGAATCGCCCGCCTTTAGCTGCGCGAGGTTGGACCTGGCAATTGTCTCTTCCACCGCGTCGAAAGCGGCGAGAACACCGTCAAGGGAGCTTATCGTCAGGCAGACGCCATTGATACTCACACTTTCGCCCAGGGCAGGTGAGCCTTCGAGCGCCGAGAGGTCAAGCGTTAGCCTGAGCCCGCCGCTTGCGGACCTTGCGCTTTCAACCCTGCATTTCGCCTCGACTATGCCGGTGAACATTCTTACCCTCCAGGTGAATGATAGGGCGGGGGCGGCGCCTGCGTCAACAAAAAAAGCCCCGGGGGTGCCGGGGCTTCTCTTTCAGGGCGTGTTAGAAACCGAAATCGTCGTCGTTATCGCCTTTCTTTTTCTTCTTTGGCCGGTCGCCGCGGTCACCTTTGTCGCGTTTCCTGTCGCGCTTGCGGTCCATACCGGGTGTTCTTCCCTGGTCCTTGTCTATATCGAGGCTGCCCTCAATCTCGAGGTCCGATATCTTGAGCTTGTAGAGCGTGCCGCCCAGATACACGTACAGGCTCGTTGTGGCGACCTTTATCGCGGCAGGACCGCCCGTGGGAAGCTTGCGCCCCAACTTCCTGGCACGATCGAGCAGCTCTTCGGGTATTTCCTCTTTGGCGATGAAACCGTCGCCGTTGCTGTCCATCTTGTCGAACATCTGCGGCGGGCCGGGCCATTCGTCCTTGCTGATTAGACCATCGCCATCCTTGTCGAGCTTCTTGATTACCATGTCGGCGGCGGAATCGTCCGAGCCGCCCGCCTCAGACAGGTCGCGCTGCGCCTCGAGCTTCATCTCCGAGGTGTTAATCTTGTAGACCTTGGTTCCGCTGACAAGGAACAGCATGTTGCCTGAGAGCTCCATCGCAGCCGCACCGCCGGGCATCATCGGCGGGCGCATAAGCCTCTGTGGCCGCTCGCCCCGCTCACGGTCCTGCCCGGGCCTTGGTCCGAATGGGCGCTCCGGCCCTTCAGGCGGCCTGTCCTGCGCGAAGACGTAAACCATACCGGCGACAAGCACGAAAGCCGCCACCAGCAGCAAAAGTCCATGCCTCATAGAGTACCTCCTTCCCTACACTGAACTTGGGTTTCGACCACTCTTGAAACGCGCATTATACCACGAAGTTCCGCGGCGCAAAGGAATTATCAGGCAGGCGCCAGAGGCCTTGATGTTGCGGGCCCTGCTGGGGCTGTGGTATAATTGCGCGCAAGCAGCCGGGGGATGATTTCGCCATGGGCAGAGTTCTTACCGCAAGTCTGATAGCTGTGATTGTGCTTGGCCTGGGCTGCGCACAGGCGCAGAAGGTTCCGGCAGTCGAGAAGCGGCTGCCGCAGGCACAGCGGCAGCAGGAACCGCCTCAGGAGCCACCGGAAGACAAGTCAGTACCGGCAGAACCAACCGAGGATGAGCTGAGGGCCGAGGCGGACCAGCTTCTGACGCGCATGGCAAGTAGCAGGTACAGGGAACGGGAAGAGGCAACAGAGAAACTGCGGGACCTGCTGAGGGAATCGGGCAAGAAAGCGAGTGCCGTAGTTGAGCATCTCAAGAAGCGATTGAAGGTGTCAGAAGACCCCGAAGTATGCAACCGCCTCGGGATTGTCCTGGACAGGTACTTCAAACCGTGGAAGTACTGCAAGAGAGTCCACACGCTGCAGGGGCACGAGGCTTCGGTTTACAGCGTCGTTTTCAGCCCGGACGGGAAGCTTCTGGCCACCGGGAGCGGCGATAAGACTGTCCGGATTTGGGATGCCCGCAGCGGCAAGTGCCTGCGCACTCTCAAAGGGCATAATCAGGAGGTCAGGTCGGTGGCGTTCAGCCCCGATGGGAAGCTGCTTGCCTCGGGGAGCGAGGATTGTACGGTACGAATATGGAACCGCGAAACAGGCGAGTGCCTGCGAACAATCGAGGCTCACGAGGTCATGGTGAGCGCCGTGAAGTTCAGCCCGGATGGCAAGCTGCTTGCATCTTCGGGCGGCGACTGCATGGTGCACCTCTGGAATCCCGAAACGGGTAAGCTGGTTCGCAAGCTCGATGGCCACAGTCGCGGGGTGTGCACGCTTGATTTCAGCGGGGATGGGAAGCTTTTAGCGTCGGGCGACTGGGGGGGCGCGATACACATATACAATCCCCTGGCCGGGGAACTGGTGAAAAAAATCGAGGAACACAGCGGAGGTATCTGGTCCGTGTCGTTTAATAAAGATGGCAGGCGGCTCGCGTCCGGTGGAGAAGGCGAGTCAATCAAGCTGTCGGACCCGCAGACGGGCAAGGTGGTAAAGAGTATCAAGGTGCGCAGCGGCAATATAATGTCGGTAGCATTCACGCCTGACGGCAGGTTCCTGGCCTCGGGCGGTTTCGACAGTACCGTCTGCTTATGGGATGCAAAGACGGGGAAGTGTCTGCGGACGTTTTCCACGCCGCTGGCGTTTGTGCTGTCAGTGGCGTTCAGCCGGGATGGGAAGAAGCTGGCGTACGCCGGCGGCAACCAGTTCGGGATGTCGGAGAAGAGTCACAGCATGATGATTTCGAGATCAATGGAAACGGAAGACTGGTCAGTGACTATCTGGTCGGTGCCGGACAGGTAGCGGGGGACAACCATGTGTCGAGCGGCGTCTTTTCTGGTCATTTCGATGCTCCTGGTGACGCTAATGGGAAATACGGGTCACTGCCAGGAGGGTAACATCACTTTCGCGCACTCGCTTTATGCGCACGAGGTTGCCGAGGGTAAGTATTCGGGGAGGGGGACAATCAAAATCTGTGCGGCCAGGGGCGAGAAGGAATCGTTCCTTGTCATTGTCGCCAACAAGGGGAAGGTTCCTGAGCTCACGTTTCCCAACACCATGGTTTTTCCTCCCGTGCCAGCCGTGACGTTTACAAGCTACCTTGTCTCCAAGACGATTTGCCGGATTCCGAAAGACCCGAAACTCGCGCGCAAGCGCAAGTTCAACCCGCGCCGGACCGAGCTTGCAGCAAGGGCGTTCCCGGACAAGCTGGTCATGCCCAAGGGCACGGAACGGGCCGACGGGAGGGTGATATTCTGGGTGACGCTGGAGGTGCCCCAGGATGCCGAGCCGGGCGAGTACTACATGTTTGTCGATGTCAAAAAGGATGAGAAGACCTTCACCGCCAACTTTACTCTGAAGGTGTGGAACTTCAAGATGCCCAGCAAGACGAGCTTCCGCATGGCGGCGGGTATCCCGAGGGGGACGAAGATTTCCGGCAATGAAAGCGCACTGCGGCGCTGCGAGAACAACTTCGCGGCCCACCACGTGTCTTGCCGCAGCGTGCGCGACCCGAAGGTGACATTCAAGGATGGCAGGGCTGTAGTGGACTGGTCCGAGTTTGACACGCGAATGAGGTGGCTGATTGACACCCAGGGCATGAACTGGTTCCAGTTCCCGTTTGCGTACGTGGTTGGCGGGCACGGCAAGCGATACGTTCAGACGTTCGGCAAGTTCGGCCGCGGCAATATCAGCGAAGAGTTCAAAGACAACTACGCTGCCGCGGTCAAGGAGGCTGCGGCGCACCTGAAGGAGAAGGGCTGGCTCGACAAGTTCTTCGTCAACTTCTCCGACGAGCCGTACGAAAACCAGTACGAGGAGACGCGCACGCTCGCAAAGCTGATTTCCGATGCCGCACCGGAGCTCAAGCCCGCATGCTTCGGGCCTTTCCCCAACAGGGAGCTTGCCGGGTCTGTAAAGCACTGGATAACCCACATCTATCATCTCGACCCCAGGTGGAAGGACGGTCTCGGGCGCAGCCTGGGCAAGGAGAAGATAGAAGGAATCAGGAAACTGCTCGGCGAAGAAATAAAGAAGGGCAGCCTCTGGAGCGTCTACAACCCGCTTGAGGACTATACGCTTGCGTCCGCGCCGGCCGAGCAGCGAACGCTCTACTGGTGGTGCTTCAAGGAGAAGGTGCACTCGATGATGCAGTGGACGGTGCATGATGGGCGAAGGGAGCCCAAGCTGAACCACGAGTGGAACTCAATCTGGGTCTACGTGGATTCGGACAACAACATCGTGAACACCATCCGCTGGGAAACGACCCGCGAGGGAATTGAAGACTACGAGTACCTGCGACTTCTGGAGAAGAAGAAAGGGCGCGAGGAAGCAGACAAGATATGCTCCGAGCTTGTACGCTCGATTACCGACCGGACACTCGAGCCGCGGAAGATAATCGAGGCGCGCCGCAAGATTGGCGAGATGCTCGACGAGAAGAAAAAGGAGAAAGAGAAAAAACCTTAGAAATTGGCTTGCCGTGCCCTACTCTGCCCCGGCCGCCTTGCCGAAGCGCTTCTCGATAAGCTGCTTGAACTCGGGCAGCTTGCGCAGGTTGTCAAGCTCCTTGTCTCGCATTATCCACCCGGCGCTGCTGTATCCCTTTTCGAGCGATTTCTTCAAAGCGGCCATCCCTTCCTTCAGGCGGCCCCGGACGGAAAGCAGGCAGGCGTAGTTGTAATACGGGCCGGGCTGGTCCGGCGCGATTTCTATCGCCCGCTTGTACTGCACCTCCGCATCCTTCCATTTCTCCAGCTTGTGGTAGAAGAGCGCCAGGTTGGCGGGATAGCCGTACTCGTTGGGCTCGTTGATTGATTTGACGAGGTAGTCCTCAATCACCTTCTTGGCGTAAGAGTCGTCGCCAAGCTGGGCGAGCGAAATCGCGGCATCGTCCTTAAACAGCTCTACGCTGTCGTAAATATCTTTCAGTGCCGGTATCGCAGCCTTGTCGCCCAGCCTGCCCAGCGCTGTTATTGCGAGGTAGCGATAACCCGTCTTCGAGGCGTTCTTGGCCATGTCCACCAGTGCCGCAGTGGCGTAGCGGCCTATCTTCTTCATGTCGTCGAACTGCCCCGGGTAGTCGCCGTACTCGTCGCCGGGTGCGACCAGGTTCTTTATTATCGCCGAGACCATCTTGCGCACGGCGAGGTCGAACTCCTTGCGCTGGGCCTCCGTGCCCTCCTCAAGCGCCTTTGCGAGGTACTTGATTGCGGCAGGCCCGATACGCGCAAGCGCCTTGCGGGCCTCGCTCCTTACGGAAAGGTCCTTGTCTCTAATCAGCTTGACAAGCTCCGGTGCGGCAGCTTCCGCGCCGATAAAACCCAGAATCTCCGCAGCAGCCGCGCGCTGCGCAGGCAGCTCATCCTTGAGAAGCGCAAGCAGCGGCACAACCGCCCTCTCGCCCGCCTGAATCAGCTTTCTTCTCGCCTCTTTTCTCTCTTCATCAAACCTTGCCGAGAGAGATTTGACTGCGGCGGCGATTTCCTCGGACGTGAGCTCCCTGGGCTTCTCCGGCTCTTTCTTTTCGGCGGGCGGTTCCTTTGCCGGCTCCTTGGGCTTGGGTGCCTCCTCCTGCGCAAGCAGCGGGCACGCCAGCGTAACAACCAGTATTACAAGAATGCAGCTTCTCATACACTTGCCTCCTGATATAATCATACACCCGGATTGGCTCTTCGTCAAGTTCCAGCAGGATGTTGTTTACGGCAGTCTGGACAAATCTGCAATTTGCAGTTGTTGATTTCGTCATAAGAAATGGGGTTGACGCCCGCGGGTGAATTGGTTATATTTCTGTCGTTAATGCACCGGTAGCTCAGTTGGCAGAGCAGCTGATTCTTAATCAGCGGGTCCGAGGTTCGAGTCCTCGCCGGTGTATTTTTTTCATTCAGCATTCAGGCATGCCGGTATTTAGGATGTCGCCGAATCTTCGCTTGCTTTCACCCGTACTTTTTGTTAATCTCAAGGTGCTATGGAAAAAGCTCTCACAATATTCGGATTGTTATTTCTGCTTACTCTTAATAGCGGGTGTAGTGAAGAGGAACGAAAGACAGTCCAAGTAGAGAAACAACCTCAAGCAGCTCTCTTAAAAGCTGCGCTTGACCGTGATTTGGTCAAGATTAATAAACTCCTCTCGGCTGGTG
>DAOVDS010000402.1 GCA_030669415.1 bacterium | reverse complement strand
AAGAGTAGTCCCCCTCACCCTAACCCTCTCCTCCCAGGGGAGAGGGAAACTTATTGGAATTGGTATTATACGGCGGACAAGTCCGCCGGCTAACCGTATTGTCAAAGAAATCGGTGAAATCTGTGCAATCTGTGGTTTCTTTCTTTCGTTGCGGCCGAAGGCCGCGCTGTGTTGTCTATTTCTCTTTTTCTTCTTTGAACTTGAAGTTCTTTTTCTTTGCCTGCTCGCGGACAGCCTTGATTACCGCCGAGTCGAGCGTGTCTTCGCCTGACTTGGAGAGCTCTCTTTTCTTTTTGGCGACGTGCTTATTGCGCTCCTCGTTGAGGTCGTTTATCTGCTTCTTGAGGTCTTCGCGCTCCTTCGCCTTCGCCTCGATGTGGGCCTTTCTTTCATCCATGGTCATCTTGCGCATGTTCTCAGGCAGGTCTTCTTCCTTGACATCCTCGATTTTGACCTTGCCCTGCCTGACGGCGTCCACGAGGTCCCAGCCGGTGTTGGTGTACTGTGACTGCGCCTTGGCCACCTGTCTCTGGACGTTGCTGCCCCTGGAGGTGGACTCGGCGTTCGAGTCCTGCTTCTTCTGTCTTGCGGCGCTTTCCTTACCCTTGCGCCCGTAAGGAACGTAGGTCTTGTTAAGCTCAGTACCCAGCTTCGCAATCTTCTTGTCCTGCGGCGCGTCGATGTGGACGACCTTGCGGTCCTGGTCAATGTTTATGTACTTGCCATCGGCGAGCATTGCACCGTCTTTCCATTTGCCGCTTACGCCCTTGGCGTAGGGGCCGCAGAAGATGGTGTTGACCATGATTCCCTTCTTGATTGCCGCCTTGCAGGCGATGCGGTAGTCCACATCCCCCTGGGTGAACGGCTCGTTGCCCGCAATGAAGATGACCTTGAGCGTCTCGTTGGACTTGCGCCAGTGCAGCTCTTCGACCGCCGCCTTGATGACTTTGCCGCAGAACTCGCTTCCGCCGTTGGTCTTGAGTGCGAAAAGCTGCTCGGAGACCTTGTCGAGGTCTGTCGTCAGGTGCAGGACCCTTCTTATGTAGCCTTTGCCCGCCGGGATGCTGTTGTTGCCGTACTCGTAAAGCGCGACGTGGAAGTCGGGGCTTTTCCCGCCCTTTCTCGCCGTGGCGAACTCGTTCACAATTGTCCACAACTGCGACTTCGCCTGGTCAATCAGGCCATCCATGCTGTTGCTGGTATCCAGCAGGATGGCGAGCTGAATGAGCGGGCCCGCCTGCTTCTCCTGGCCCTGCGCACGGGCGGCGCCGCCGGATGCGATAATCACCGCGCACAGGCACGCCACTGTCAGTAACCTTCTCATCTCCAACTCCTTTCACACAAGCCCCGTGTCTGCGGCGCGGGGTTATTAACCCCGCCGCACAGCGACGGGGCTTCTATTTGCTGGCCGGGCCTTTGACGAGAATTGTCTTGCCGTCTATGACAAGCAGTATTTCGCCCTTCAGGGAGATGCTTCCCTGGCGGCCTTTTTCCGTCAGTTTTTTGAGCAGCTCGTGGAACTCCGGGCTGCCGAACTCGATTGTCTTCTCCGGCTTGGCTTCCTTCTGGACAATCCGGCTGTCTATCCACCTGTCGCCCCGCTTGTAAAACGCCCTGTCGCTAATCTGTTGGACGCTTGTTATAGCCACGCGGTTCATGTTCTCATCAAGGTATTTGTTGCCAAAATTGAGTTGCCCCTGTCCCATCTGCCCACCGATATTGCTGCTCTGGTTGACAGCGCCGAGCCCGGAGCGGGTCCGCATGGCGCGGTTCTGGAAGTTGCTCATAGCTTCTTTGAGCACGTCGTTGCGGCTTGTAAGGTCGGTCCCTTCCCGGGCAAGGAATGCCGTGTACTCGGTGAGAATCCCGAACTCCACAGACATGCGGACAATCTCATCCACAAGCTCCTTGATTTTCGGGTCCTGCGAAGCCCTCGCCTGTGCCTGCGACTGCACGGCATCCGCGCCAAGCTGGCGGATGGCATCCACGAGCAGGGCTATCTTGCGGCTTGCCCACAGGCGCGGCACGAAGGCGTTTCTCGTGGTGGCTTTTTCGAGGCTGAAAGTGAACTCGAAGGTCCGCTTCCTGCCCAGGTAGTTGCCGCTTACCCTGAAGGTGAGAGGTTCCTGCCCGGCATACTGGCCCAGGAGCACGAGCTGGTCGCCTTCGAAGAGGTCAGGCAGCCTGCCCGGCATTATGTCGCACACCCGGGAAGGGGCCGGTTTCTTCTCGGAGTTCACGATTTCGAGCTTGGGGTCGGCCAGCACCGGCCCGCTGAGGCGCTTGAAGACCTGCGCGACCTTGACCTCGACATCCTCCTTGGGGAGCACGAAAGTCGCGGTCGCCCGGGTCTCGGTGGCGATTTTGTCCAGCAGGGGCGTGTTCACATCAACGCCCACGCCGAAGGTGAAGACCCGCTTCCCGTACTGGTTTCCGTCAATGGCGATGTTGCGGATTGCCACCTCGGAGGTCTGGCCCATGGTCGGCAGGCCGTCAGTCAGGAACAGCACAATCGGAAGCGTTCCTTCCCGGGGCTTCTGGCGCAGGGCCTCCAGGAGCGCGTCGTGTATGTTTGTCCCGCCGCGCGCCTTGATGTTCTTGAGATAGTCGAATGCCTTCCAGACGTTCTCCTTCGTCTTCAGGACGGGGCTTTTCGAGAAGAAATCCACACCGTTGCTGTAGATGATAATGTTGAATGCCTCGGTTTCCTCAAGCCCGGCGATTACCTGCATTGCCGCTTCACGCACCTGTTCGAGCTTCTCGCCGCGCATGCTTCCGGAGCGGTCAATCACGAGGGTGACTTCCCGCTT
>DAOVDS010000311.1 GCA_030669415.1 bacterium | reverse complement strand
ACCGTTGCTGTAGATGATAATGTTGAATGCCTCGGTTTCCTCAAGCCCGGCGATTACCTGCATTGCCGCTTCACGCACCTGTTCGAGCTTCTCGCCGCGCATGCTTCCGGAGCGGTCAATCACGAGGGTGACTTCCCGCTTGATGGCGTTTGCCTTGGCCTTCTGCGTTATTTTTTCGGGAAGCCCTGCAAGCAGCAGGAAGTACCCGCCGCCCACCTTCGGGTCCGGGTAGGCGAACAGAGAGGCCGAGACGCCTTCGCGCTGGCGCAGGTAGGAAAGCAGGAACGGGCCGGGCTCTTTCTTCGCGTTCTCCGTCAGGCGCACCGAAACCACGTTCTTGGCCGGGCGCTTCATCTCCAGCTCGTGGCTGGGCGAGTAAACAGTCGAGATGGGTGTCTTCGACTTGATTCGCACCGATATGCTCCAGGGAATCTTGTACTCAAGGGACTCGCTGCGCGGGAGGGCGTAGTCCACGCGGTCCCCATCGGCGCCGAGAATGTGCTCGTAGGTCAGGCGCACCTTCTGCGTCCCTTGCGCCTCGACGGGGAAGACGCTCGAGCGAATCAGGTTATAGCCGGCGAACTCCAGAAGGGCGGGGTCGCGAATCTTCGCCACTATGGCGTCGTAGGTCCTGCGCGCCTCCTCCTTGGGCAGGACTCGCGCGGTCGGCTCGCTGGCCGCGCCCTGGAAAGTGAAGCTGCGCACGACGGCGCCATCCGGCACCGGAACGAGCAATTCCGCCTCTGCTCGTGAGCGGCCCGGGTTTTTCAGGCTTATCTGCATGGTGGTGGTGGCTACCTGTTCGAGAATAACCACGCCGACATCGATGCGCGTGACCTCAATGCGCGCACCCCGGCCTGCGGCGAACGACCGCGCCTGCGGCACAATGATGTGAGAAGACAGATGCGCGTCCTGGCCCTGCGCCTGTACGCCGAGCAATACTATTGCGACAAGCAGAAAGCTTGTCCACAGCCCCGTTCTCAAAAACTTCACCTGACACCTCCAGTCAACAGTTTCACTGAACGTTTACGCCCTATTATACCGCGTGCCGGGAGGTGCTGCTGTAACGTGTTTGTAACAATCAGCACGGGTGCGTGATGCGTGTTTTCAGTGAGCAAGACGTTTTTGCTGGCAAGTCGCCACGCCCGGTCATTGCGAGCGGCAGTAGGAGTAGCCCGCGTCGCGCAAAGTAAATGATTCTGCCCTCGACACCCTGCGCGACATCCCCGAATTCAAATCTACTTCACGAAATAACCCTCTCCTGCCAAGCAGATAGCCGTGAGTGCATCAGGCGCGAGATTGACACTGAATTGCTTTCCGGGGTATACTTGAACTGGTCACAAATACGCAAGAGAGGTTCCATGTGAAGAAGGCTTGTATCCTGCTTATTCTCTTCATTGGTTTCCTGTCCGTCCTGCTCGGGCAGGAGAAGGCGCAGCAGTCAGGCCCGCTCTTTCCCGTTGTCAAAGACGGCAAAGTAGGCTACATTGACAAGACAGGCAGGATTGTCATTGAACCCGAATTCAACTCAGCCTGGCCGTTTTCCGAAGGTCTCGCCTGCGTAGAGATTGATAGCAAATTCGGCTTCATCAACAGTGCGGGAAAGATTGTTATCAAACCTCAGTTCAGCAATGCCTTCGACTTCCACGAGGGCCTTGCACGCTTCGCAAACAAGTGGCACATCGGCTACGTTGACAGCTCCGGGAAGGTTGCAATAAAGCCTCAATTCGACGAAGCCCTGGACTTCTCCGAAGGGTTTGCTGCGGTAAGAAAGGGCGAGCAGTTCGGCTATGTTGACAAGAACGGCAACCTGGTAATCACCCCATGTTTCTACCGCGCCAGAAGCTTTTCTGAAGGGCTGGCAGCAGTCTGCACCAGCGGCAAGTGGGGTTACATCAACAAGAAGCGAAAGACAGCCATAGAGCTTCAGTTCGAGGATGCAGGGGACTTCTCCGAAGGCCTATCTTGTGTCAGATTCAAGGGAAAGTACGGCTACATAGACACCAAAGGCAAATGGGTCATAGACCCATCCTTCCATACAGCCCGCCGCTTCTGTAACGGCCTTGCGCTCGTGTGGATTGACGGGAAGTGGGGATACCTCGCCAAAACAGGCAAGACTGCAATAAAGCCGCAGTTTGAATATGCCTTGGACTTCTCCGAAGGCCTGGGGGCTGTCAAGTCGGGCGGGAAGTGGGGATACATTGACAAGACAGGCAAGGTCGTCGTGAAGCCTCAATACGACTGGGCGTACCCTTTTGAAAGCGGACTCGCCCGCGTCGAGCTTGGATACACGGAACTATACATTGACAAGACAGGCAAGACTCTCTGGCAATCGGCTGTCGGACCTCAGCGGGAGGAATCTGGCAAGTCGCAACCTCTTTTTAGGATTTACGTCGGCGGCAAACAGGGGTTTATAGACAGGAAGGGGAAGGTGGTCATAAAGCCCCGGTTTAGCGACGGATACAATTTCAGCGAAGGACTCGCGTGCGTAAGAGAGAATGGCAAATGGGGATACATTGACAGGACCGGCAAGTACGTGGTCAAGCCGAAGATACAGTGCCCGCGAAGTTACCACGAGGGGCTTGTCCATGTCAGAATCTGTGGGCGCTGGGGTTACATGGACAGGGCAGGCCGCCTTGTCATCAGGCCGATATACGACTATACTTGTGGTTTCTCAGAGGGCTTGGCCTTTGTGAAGGTAGGGTGCAGGTGTGCCGACAAGGGCGGCTATGAGGACTACTCCACCAAAGGGAATTACGGCTGCATAGACAGGACAGGCACAGTGGTCATCAGGCCGCAGTTTGACACAATCTGGAACTTTAGTGGAGGGCTTGCCCTTGTCAGGAATTCAGCAGACGAGTGCGCTTACATAAACAGCGCGGGGAAGCAGGTAAACGAGCTGCCGTATCTCAACGCCAGAAGCTTCTCCGAAGGGCTGGCGCATGTCTGGGCAGGCGATACCTGCGCATATATCGACAGGAAATGCAAAATCGTGTTCGAGACTGGCTTTCGCTCTCCCGGAGACTTCCACGAGGGCCTCGCAAGAATCAGCGCGGGTGGGCAATGCGGCTACATCAACAAGAAAGGAAAAGTGGTTATAAAGCCTAAATTCGACGACGCCTACAGATTCTCCGAGGGCCTGGCCGCCGTGAAGATCGAAGGCAAGTGGGGCTATATGGACAAAACAGGCAAGACAATCATAAAACCTCAATTTGATGGCGCCCAGCCTTTCAGAGACGGCCTCGCCGCAGTGACCACTGATACACGGCATTTCGTGAATGAGGAAACCGGGCGCGGCCGGATAAAGCGCAAGCTGGGCTACATCGGCAAGACCGGCAAATACATCTGGAAACCCACGGAATAAGCTGCCAACTCCAGCCAGAGCGTCTTGGACAAAAAGAGACCCCTACGGCAGTGGACACCGCAGGGGCCTTTTCTCCCATTGCCTCGGCCAAACCGTTGCAGACTGCCGGGTGCGTCCGGCTACCTGCACCGGGGATTACTTCCCCGTCGCGGTTGGGTCTGCCACACGGCCCATGAAGAGGACGGCGCCGGTGGCATTCTCCTTGAGCATGAAAAGGAACGGGTGGTCGGCGTGGAAGTTCGTGGGCGGGGCAGGCATGCCGGTAGGCGCCATGACGACGGCTGTCGCCGCGGCCGCCTCGGTCCCCTCCTCGTTCACATCCACAAACGCCTTGTGCACGACCTTGCTTATGAACAGGTCGCGGCTGCCGGTCATGCCGGAGAAGTCGGCCCCCATGCTGAAAGCAGTTGGCATGCCCAGTTCCTTGAGCGTGTCACTGAGCTCGAATTCCTGGGTCATGGTGAATCGTGGCAGTGCAACGGAGCTGATTTTCTTCGGATACATCCTGGCGAGCCACTTCTTCACGTTCTCGCTCGTAAGCGACTTCTCAAACTCCGCCAGGCCATCCGCCTTGTCGGGAAGGAATACAATCATGGAGAGCTTGTTGTCTTTGTAAGGCAGTTCGAGCGCGGCAAAACCGGCGCCCTTGAAGTACTTGAGCCGCGGCTTCTTCATGTGCATCATGTGGGCCTTGACGCTCTTTCTCTTCGACACGTGGAATTTCTCTTTCTTGGTGTCTGCCTTTTTGAACTTATACTTCCACGTGCCTTTGAAGTGGATGGCGTTGGTGAGAACCAGCTTGGTGTCGGGGGTGACATGCGGGGGCTTGAGCAGTTCCTTAATCTTGTTGTTGGTCTTCTGCTCGACCCACTTGTTAATGGTCTTGCGCGCCTCTTCAGTCGCCTGCGCGAAATCCACAACTTTCAATCCCGCCTCGTAGTTCCTGTTGTTCAAGGCAATGAACCCGTCGAGGAACTTGTATCCTTGCTGCCCCCAGAGCGCGTTGGCCACTGAGAGCGTGAGGCCCTTCTGCTTGAGCGCGAGCTTCTTGCAGAGGCTGCCCATCGCGGGGTGGAGCGCCTTGTCGTCAAGGGTGAAGTACAGGACCTGTTTCATCTCGGCTGCGGTCTGGGTGCGTGCGCCGGCGTAGGTCATGGCAAGCGCGGTCGTGATGCTGGCGGGCGAGAAAAACAGGTTGCCATCCTTCTTGCGCGCCTGTTCCTTCAGCTTGCCGTACAGGTCGAGGCCGAAATCATTGTTGCCGTCCGCCACCGCCTTGGTGTCTTCCTTCTCATCCGCAAACACCTCCGCCGGACGGCGGATTCCCGGCGGGCTTGAAAGCCCGACGAGCACCAGCAGTGTCAGTAGAACCATTCCCATCCTTCTCATTCCTCTTCCTCCTCTTTGGCCCTCTCGGGCAGAAAGTGTTTTGCGAGCGCCTCGGCGCCCTGTTTATCAAGG